>VGYL01000233.1 GCA_016872975.1 Planctomycetota bacterium | reverse complement strand
GCCCGGATGCTGCGGAAGGATTCCCCGGCCTTGTTCTTTGCACGGGAGCCGATGCTCCTGGCCCTGACCGAGCAGGACCCGCCCAACCGGATGGCCTTCGAGTACCTGATGGCCTGGTACCTGCTGCACAAGAAATCCGACAAGATCGTCCAGCATCTCGCGCGCCTGCCGGAGCATGGGTACACCGAGATTCCGCCGTTGTATCAGGAAGCCGCCGTGATTTACGCCTACGGCACGAAGCAACCGCTCCCCCTGAGCGGCCTGACGGAGGCCCAGCGGCGGATCGAGCATTTCAGCGGCATTTTCAATCGGTACGGCCGGGACAAAGGGGCGGCGTTCGGCGAGTTGGCGCGGGAGTACGCCGGCAGTTATTTCTTCTACTTCATTTACGCGTCGTCACCATGATGAGCAAATACCGCCGATCTCTGTGGCTGTTGTGTCTCGGGGCGCCCGCCCTCGGGGTGGTCTGTGCCCTGTGTCTTGCCGGGTCCGCAGTGACGGCGGCCGACAACGCGGTGGCGGCGGGTCGCCCACCCCAAATCCACCCGGATTGGGCCGGCGCGGTCATTCCTCCGAACATCGCCCCTTTGAACTTCCTCGTTCGGGAGAGCGGGTCGCGGTATCTCGTCCGCCTCCGGTCGCAGCACGGCCGGCCCCTCGAGATCGCGAGCCGGTCGGGCACGATCGCGATTCCCCTGAAGGCCTGGCGTCAGTTGCTCGACGCCAATCGGGGAGGACAGCTCACGTTCGAGGTCTTCGTCCAGGACGGCAAGGCGTGGCGCCGCTTCGACCCGCTCGCGTGCACGATCGCCCCCGAGGACATCGACAACTACCTTGCGTACCGGCGGATTCATCCGGTCCATGCCGCCTGGCGCGACATGGGCATCTACCAGCGCGATCTGCGCCGCTTCGACGAGTCCACGATCCTGACCGGCGCGTATTTCGGCGACGGCTGCGTCAACTGCCATACCTTCTGCAACCAGCGTGCGGACACGATGCTGGTCAGCACGCGCAGCCGGCAATATGGCAACGCCGCGACGATCGTGCGCGACGGCACTGCGGAGAAGGTCGCGGCCACCTTCGGGTACGGTGCGTGGCACCCGACCGGCAGGATTCTGGTGTACACGTCCGCCAAGATCACCATGTTCCAGCACCCGGCCGGCGACGAGATCCGCGACGTGATCGATCTTGATTCCCTCCTGGCCTACTACGATGTGGACTCCCGGACGGTCAAAACGACGCCCGCCCTGGCGCGGAAGGATCGGCTCGAGACCTATCCGACGTGGTCGCCGGACGGACGGTTTCTGTATTTCTGCAGTGCGCCGTTGACGTGGACGGAGCGCAACGTCATCCCGGCGGATTACGACCGGATTCGGTACGATCTGGTGCGGATCGCGTACGATGCCCAGCGGGACGCGTGGGGCGAGCCCGAAACGATCCTCTCGGCCCGGGAGACGGGCCAGAGCATCCTGCTGCCGCGGATCAGCCCGGATGGACGCTGGCTGCTGTTTACCATGTGCCGGTACGGGTGTTTTCCCGTGTACCAGCAGAGCAGCGACCTGTACCTGATGGACCTGCAAGAGAAGTTGGAAGCGGCAAGTGTGAAGTTTGAAGCAAGAGCCGGTACTACGGGAGGCGAAGCCTCTGACTTGACACTTCCCACTTCCTACTTCAAACTTCCCATCAACAGCGACCAGAGCGAGAGCTGGCACAGTTGGTCGAGCAACAGCCGCTGGATTGCCTTCAGCAGCAAGCGGGGCAACGGGACCTTCACCCGCACCTATCTCAGCTACATCGATCCGAACGGCGTCGTGCACAAACCGCTGTTGTTGCCCCAGCAGGACCCGACGCATTACGATTCGTGCCTCTGGACCTACAGCGTTCCCGAGCTGATCGCCGGCCCGGTGCCGGTCACCCGGGAGAAGCTGGGACGGGTCGTCCGGGGCGCCCGGCGGATTGACGTCCAACTGCCCATCACGACGGCCACGCCGAAGGCCGGGCCGGAGACGGCCGGCGACCCCTATCGGCCCACCCGCGAGTGAATGCGGGACTCCGCTTGACGCTGCCACCCACGTTGCGAGATTCGCAACTGCAATCGGCGTCACTCTCCGATACAGTAGAGAGCCTTGTCCGTGCGGAGGAAGAGGTTGCCCTGGGAGATGGCGGGACTGGCGCAGCACGTCTCGCCCAGTTCGTTCTGGGCCACCACCTGGAACGCCGGCCCGTCCTCGACCACCGTCATCTTGCCGTTCTCCGCCAGGAAGTAGATCTTGCCGTCGGCCCAGACGGGCGACGCGGAGAACTTGCCGCCCAGACGCTCGCGCCAGACGACTTCACCGGTGGCGGCCCGGAGACACTTGGCCACGCCGGTCTCCGTCGCCAGATACAGATGGGGCGCCACGTACAGCATGGACGCTATTTTGGGGACGTCCTCCTTGGATTCCCAGACGGTGTGCGTCCGGGTCACGTCGCCCCGGCCGCCGAGACGCACCGCGCAAATCCGTGAAGCGCCGAACCCGGAGGCGGTGAAGACCAGCCCCTCGCCCAGCACGATCGAAGGCACGACTCCCTCGCCGGGACTCGCGACGGTCCAGAGCCGCGCGCCGGTCTTGAGATCATGCCCCTGAATCACATCGCCCGCGGCGCTGATGAGCTGGTCCTGACCCTCCACAGAAGCGATCTGGGGCGTGACGTGGGCGATCCGCGAGCTGTCCCGACTGCCTTTCCAGCGTACCCGGCCGGTGTGCTTGTCCAGGGCGAGGAGCACGGCCTTGTCCCAGGGCACCTGCCAGCCGACCTTCGGGGTGGGCGGGGGGCTGCTTCCATCGAATGCCACGAGGACAAGGTCCTCATAAAGCACGGGCGATACCGCCAGGCCGTGTTCGCTGTAGTACTCGAAATCCGCATTGCTCCACTGAACCTCGCCGTCCCCCGAGACGGCCAGGACCCGGCCGTCACACACCGGCACGTAGATACGCGTCCCGTCGGTGGCCGGCGTCGAGGTCGCGTAGGAGTTGTACCCCTGTTTGTGGCCCGCCTTCTGCCGGGCGATCTCTTTGTCCCAGATCACCGTTCCCTTGCGGCGGTCGAGGCAGATCAGGCGAAGGGAGGAGCCGCCCTCGACAGCCGTGGTCACGAAGACGCGCTCCCCGGACACGATCGGGGACGACCAGCCCGCGCCGGGAATGGGGGTCTTCCAGCGGATATTCGAGCCGGCGTTCCACCGGACCGGGATGTCCTTTTCCCGGGAGATACCCTGGCGCCCCGGTCCGCGAAACCACGGCCAGTCCTCGCTCTGCACGACAGCGGCCGGTAGAATCGCGGTCAGAAACAATGCGGCGAACCACGCTCTTGCACGAATCTTCGTATCCACGAGTCGAAACCTCCTGTATCCAAGTGCCGATCTTCGCAACGGACATTCCCATGCCTCTGCAAGGGCCGGGTAGTGTCGGCCTGCCCACCGCAGCATACCATATCGCTGGAGCAATGCATCCCTTTTTCCGCTCTTATCGGTCCCTGGGCCCGGGCCTGATGCCGGCGACAACGGGCGCGTACGCCGGATCGATCCGACCGAGAGGCAGGGAAACCGTGCCCGCGACGCGGTCGAAATGCCGTTTCCTGCAAATTCATCTTGCCTATCCTGCCGGCATTCTGTATAATGACGTCATCTGTGCAAATATGGGGAATATATTCTCTGCCGAATCCTGCACTGGGGGGATGAACCTTTCGTGGGACGCGGCGGATTCCATGGGAGTGAAGCAGTGGCAAACACTACGGGAGGAAGTGATGAATAACAGCAGAACGAATTGGGTTCGAGCGATGGTCCTGGCGGCGTTGCTGCCTGCAGCGGCCGCCCAAGCCGCGGTTCGTTACGTGGCCCTCGATGGCTCCGGCGCCAACGGCCAAAGTTGGGCGACCGCCTATAAGACCATCCAGGCGGCGATCAATGATTCCGCGATTACCACCGGCGGCGAGATCCGGGTCAAGCAGGGCGTCTATGATGTGACCAAGCCGATCACCGTATCGAAAGCGGTCCGTATTTACGGCGGGTACAGCGGTGTGGACGATACGCGGGACTGGCTGACCTATAAGACCACGATCAACGGTATGGATACGGCGGTTCATTGTATGTGGGTGAGTGCCAATGCCACGCTCGATGGCTTCGGCATCCTGTACGGCCGGGCGGAGGGGCTTGATACGGATGGTCTCGGCGGCGCTGTCATTGTCTACAAGTGTGCCGCCACCATCACCAATTGCATCTTCAAGAACAACTACGCCGTGGATTCGGGCGGCGCTATCGGCACCTATCAAGCGAACAACACGAAGATAGCCAATTGCACTTTCAGGGAGAACTGGGCCCAGTACACCGGTGGCGCCATCTACAACGAAGGAGGCACCGGCCTGCAGATTGTCGACTGCTCCTTCCTGGGAAACACCACCGACGACAGCGGCGGGGCTATCCACAATGTGCGCTGTGGCGTGACCATCACCGGCTGTCTGTTCGACCAGAACATCTCGTCGCGTATGGTGGAGGGGGCGGGGGGGGCCATCCTGAATGACGAATCCCCCGCCGTCAACATCACCAACGGCATCTTTCGGGGGAATGGGGCGGTGGACGGCGCGGGGGTGTACAACTATCTCTCGAACGCCGTGATCGACAATTGTTGGTTCTCGCTCTGTAGCACGCTTACATCGACGGGCGGGGGGATTTTCAACCACGGTGGCTCGCCCACGATCAAGGATTGCCTCTTCGAGCAGAACGCCGTCCGAGATTCCGGTGGGGCCATACTGGACTACGGATCGACAGCGAAGATCATCAACTGCATCCTGTGGAGAAACTCGGCCGCGTATGCGGGAGGCGGCATTTACATCAGCCAGAATATCGAATCGGGGATGGGGAATAACCCCCAGATCATCAACTGCACCATCTACGGCAACTCGGCCGGCCGGCAGGGGGGCGGTGTCTACAGTGAGAATACGCCCTCCAGCTTCACCAACGGCATCATCTGGGGAAATTCGGCCAGCCAGGCCAATCCGGGGATCGGCAGTATCGCCCCGCTGTCGGCGGAGCGGCCGGCCGTGCGCTACAGCAATGTGCAGGGCACGAGTCTCTATCCGGGCACGGGCAACAAGCAGGCCGACCCGCGCTTCGTCGATGTCACCAACGGGGATTTCAACCTGTCGTTCGATTCGCCCTGCCTGGATGCCGGCAACAACGCCGCGATCATCGGGACGCTCAAGGATTACGCGGGGGGGGCGCGGGTCGTCGATGGCGACGGGAACGGCACGGCGATTGTCGATATGGGAGCGGTGGAGCTCCAAGGGCCGCAGAAGCATGTGGCACGCGGCCAGATCATGTGGAGCACCGTCTACGACAGTCCGGCCGACACGACGCCGACCTACACGTTCATGCTGCGGCTCGTGACCGCGGATACCCTCACCGCGGTGGATTTCCAGACGCCCGGCAGCAGCACTTTCTACAAGATTCCGAGCGATGCCCATACCTCGTCCGGCAACGTGGAGACCTATCATCGGGTCCAGGGCGGGACCCACGTGTGGGAGTATTGGGCCCGGGCGGACAGCCTGTCCGGGCTGGCGGCCTATGGGAGCGGCATCTATCGGATCATCTCCTATTACCGGAACAACACACAGGCGGAGACGAAGATCACCTGCCTGGTGCCGAAGACGACGACCCCGGTGCCGCAGCCGACCCAGCGACCCCAGGTCACGACGCCGGCCTATGGCGCGAAGATGGCGTCGCCCGTGCGTCTCAGTTGGAATGCCTGCACCGACAGCGCCGCCAATTCCATCTACGTGACGATCGTCGACGCCCAGACCGATGAAGAGGTGATCAACGCGGTTCTGGCCAAGACGGCCACGCAATCCGGCGAATACCGCCTGCGCGAGAGCACCTATACCGCGGAAATCGGATTCGGCAATCTGTATGAAGTGGCCGCCAACGACGGCACGGCGTTCCAGTACGGCAAGACCGTGCTCGTCGGGCATCGTTTCACGGTGCCGTACACCGCCGTCTATCGATTCTGGTCGCCGGCGCATCTCCGCCACTTCTATACCGCCAGCATGACCGAGCGGGACAAACTCCTGAAGGAAGCCGAGTCCGGGGTTTGGATTCCCGAGGGAATCGCGTTCCATGCCTGCACCGGCGCCAGCAACGGTGGCTTGCGTCCCGTCTATCGCTTGTGGTCCGGTCGGGGCCATCTCTATACCATCAGTGAGACCGAGAAGAACACGCTGGTCACCCAGCAGTCGCCGCGTTGGACCCTGGAGGGGATCGCGTTCTATGCGTACCCGGAGGGGAGTGAGCCGCTCGACGGAACTGTCGGCGCGGTTTACCGTTTCGCGAACCGCACCAATGGCGCCCGTTTTTACACCATGAAAGAAGCGGAAGCCAACAAGGTCATCACGCAGTTGTCGGAAGCCTACGCCTACGAGGGCGTCGCGTTCTACGCCTATCGTCCGTGATCCGGCGTCTTCGGCGGCGTGCCGGGGTCTGGACCGGAGCTTGCGTCCGGGAAAGACCCCTGCCGCCTTCCGCGGACCCCAGGGCCGATAATGCTGCCCCCTGTCCTCCACCGGGAGCCTCCGGAATACCGTCATGACGGCGTTCCCGGCGTCTTCAAAGACCCGGGTCCCTTTGGCCGATACTGTGGCGATGGGACACGGCGCCGCTTTTGACGCCCCTCGGAGTCCCCCAGGGCGATCGCAAGCCGTCGAACCCGCGGACGATTCATGCCCGGCGCTCGGAGACCGGGTTGAGGATGGGTCATGGATTCTATGGACGCGCACCGAGTGAGAGTTCTCGTTGTCGAAGACGATGTCATCGACCGCAAACAGATGGAGCGGCTGCTCGCCGCCTCGTCGGCGTCCCCGTACGACCTCGAATTCACGGACCGTCTGGACCGGGCGCTGGCGATCCTGGCCGAGCGCCAGTTCGATATCCTGCTGCTCGATCTGAACCTGCCGGACAGCGAGGGGCTCGACACCCTCTCCGTCGTGGAGAAAGAACACCCCGATCTGCCGAAGGTGGTCGTCACCGGCGGAGACGATGAGCACATGGGGCTCCAGGCCGTGACCCGCGGCGCCCAGGACTACCTCGTCAAGGGCAGATTCAACGCGCGGGCCCTGGCCCGGGTAATCCACTACTCCATCGAGCGCAAACGGTCGGAGACCCTGCTGCGGGAAAGCCGGGGCAAGCTGAACGCCATCCTCGAGTCCATCGGCGACCCGATGATCATGCTGGACAAGGACCTGCGCGTCACCTGGAGCAACGAAGCCAGCCGCCAGGTCTTCTGCGGTGACAGCGTGGGGCGCACGTGCTTCGAGCTCTTCCACGGCCGTCCGACGCCGTGCGATCTCGGGCCCTGCATCGTCCGTGAAGCCTTTGCCGACGGCAAGCCTCACAGCTATGATGTCCGGGTCGTGGATCGGGAGGGGCAGACGCGGTATTTTCACTGCACCGCCAACGCCGCGCTGCGGGACAAGGACGGCCGTCCGAGCGCGGTGCTCGAGATTGCCAAGGATATCACCGACCGCAAGACCGCCGAGATCATCAAAGCCGCCTATGACCGCGTGGAGAAGGCCCACCGCGAGCTGCAGGAAATGCAGTCGCAACTGGTGCAGAGCGAGAAGCTCGCCTCCATCGGGCAACTGGCGGCCGGCGTGGCCCACGAGATGAACACCCCGGTGGGATTCGTGGCCTGCAATTTCGAGACCCTCGACGGCTACATGAAGAAGATCCGCGGCCTGCTGGAGGCGCACGAGCGGCTCCTTCAGAAGGTGGAGACCGCCGGCGAACCGGGCCTGCACGAAGCGGCACGGGCCATTCAGGAACTCAAGGCCCGGATCCGACTCGATTTCATCCTCCAGGATCTCGACAGTCTGTTCGAGGACTCGCGCGAAGGTCTGGAACGGGTGACGGACATCATCCGCAATCTGCGGGATTTCGCCCGGGCGGACCGGGCCGGCGACTTCGCGCCCCACGATATCAATGAGGGGATCAAGGCCACGCTCACGGTGGCGCGGAACGAGATCAAGTACGATGCCGAGGTCACGACGCAGTTCGGGGAGATTCCCCCGGTCGTCTGCAATCCGGGCCAGCTCAATCAGGTCTTCCTGAATCTGCTGATCAACGCGGTGCACGCCATCCGGTCCCAATCGCGCCCGGCCAAAGGCGCCATTACGGTGCGCACGTACCAGGCCGGGACGGACGTGGTTTGTGAGATCGCCGATGACGGTCCGGGCATTCCCCGGGACCACTTGCGGAAGATCTTCGATCCCTTCTTCACCACCAAGCCGCCCGGCAAAGGCACCGGCTTGGGCTTGAGTGTCTCGTATGACATCATCGTGAACAAGCATCATGGCCGGATCGCGGTCGAAAGCGAGGAGGGACGCGGCGCGAAGTTCATCGTCAGGCTTCCCCTGACCTATGCCCCGCGAACGGGTGAATCCGTAGAAGGAGTGTTGACTGGAGTTGCATGCGATGGACGAGAAACGGACGATATTGTTTGTGGATGACGAGTCCCGGCTCCTGCGGTCGATCGAGCGGGGCATGCTCGATGAACCGTACTATCTGCTCTTCGCGGAGAGCGGCCCGGAGGCGCTCAAGATCCTGGCGGAGAACGAGGTCCACATCCTGGTGACGGATATGCGGATGCCCGAGATGACCGGCCTGGAGCTGCTCAAGATCGTCAAAGAGCAGTATCCCCGCGTCGTGCGAATCGTCCTGTCCGGCTACACCCAGGCCAGCACGCTCCTGACGGCCATCAACCAGGGGGAGATTTTCCGCTTCATCACGAAGCCCTGGAAGATGGAGGAGGACTTCAAACCTGCGATCCACCAGGCCATCGAGTACTACGACCGGGAAGCCCAGCGGGACCA
>VGYL01000232.1 GCA_016872975.1 Planctomycetota bacterium | reverse complement strand
CGGTAGGCAATGGGACCTTCTGTCGCCATGGCAATGACGAAGGAGTCAATTGTGCGGAGAACGAGATGAGTTGGTTGTTGTTCCTGGACGAGAGCGGCCATGATCACCATACCATGCCCTACGAGACTCATGGTGGCTTTGCGATTCATACGTCGAAGCTCTGGCCGTTCATCTCGGCCGTGCGTACGCTGGAGCAGTCGATGTTTGGCGCCTACCTGCATCAATACGGCTCGGAACTCAAGGGATGCAAGCTGTTGACAAAAGACCGGTTCAAATGGCAAGCGCAAGGCCCGAAGATGGATGATGCGGAAAGGCGAAAGCATGCCTTGAATTTCCTGAATGGCAGCGCGCAGGGCTGTAAGCCGAGGCGGGAGGAGTTCACGGCGTACGGCCAAGCGTGCATCGCCTTGGCCGAGGGGGTGATCCTGTTACTCAAGAGCTACGACGCAAGATTGTTCGCTGCTATGATTCCCCGAGTGCCACGGCCCTCGACCGCGGCGGAAGAAATGTTGCGGAAAGACTTGGTATTCCTGCTGGAGCGGTACTTCTACTTTCTGGAGTCGGGACGCGAGATGGGGCTTCTCGTGATGGATGGATCGGAGAAGCAGGCAGATCGGAAGCTCGTTCGACGGATGGAATCGTATTTCACACAGACCATGCTCGGGCGGCAACGGACACAGTGGATCGTGCCCGTGCCGGTGTTTGTCGAATCCGACATGGCCCATGGGGTACAGGTGGCGGACTTGTGCATCTACTGCCTGAACTGGGTCTGGCGCTTGCCGGGCCTGATGACCGAACCGACGAGACCTGAGATCGAGGCGTTCGCATGGTTGCTGGAGAGGATTATCTGGCACGGCGAGGGTTATCGCGATGGGAAGGTTTTCAAAACGCACGGAACCGTCTATGTTCCGGACCCGTACGCGGCGAGATGAGCGCAAAAAAAGAGGAGACAATGCGTTCAGGGCCACCGGAGCAGCCCTTCGGCCGAGTCTCCACATATATATCGGCTTGACCGCAGTATTTGTCAAGTACAATTTCTTGAATCTTGAGCGATTCTGACCCGCCAGGTCAAACGACAGTAAGGGGAGGCGCTGCGCTCGGGCGCAGCCGGTGGAGGATTTCGCCGGCGTGGGGGACGACCAGGACGCCTTCGGGCTCGCGGTTTTCGTAGGCGGCGACGTTGATGTCGGCACAGCTCATGTAACCGAGGTTGATTTTGTCACAACGCTCCTTGGGGATGCCGGTGGCGAGGACGACGTTGACGCGGCATTTCTCGACGCCGTTTTCGAAGGTGCCGCAGCCGCGGACGTGGGTCGAGTGGGCCATCGAGGACAGCGGGATGCCTTTGAACTTGGGCATCTGCTTGAGGAAGTAGTCGCGGGTGTGGTAGCCGATCCCGTCGAGGACCTTGCCGTGCGTGTGGGAGACCTCGCTGATGTGCGGGGCGTAGATGATCAGCGTGCCGCCGTCGGCGACGATGGGCTCGAGCTTGTACATGACCTTGCCGGCGGTCCAGATGTCGTCGTACATCGAGGGGCACAGGCCGAGGATCGTGTGGTAGGGCCGGTCCTTGTAGATGATGTGGACCTCGTTGGACAGGTCGGCCGCCGCCGACCAGGCTTCGAGGGTGTCGCCGAGGAACAGGCCCTTGAGCTTGCCGTCGACCGCCACGATGGCGGCCAGGGCGTGCGGGATGTCGATCAGCGAGGCGGCCTTCTCGACCACCTTGCGGGTCGGGGTCCACTTGCAGCCGTTGATGACCGGATTGGTGATGACGGCGCCCAGCCAGTGGAAGAAGTTGATGATCTCGTCGCCGGCGATGCCGGGGAAGAGGTACTTGTGCCCGCCGGAGAAGCCGACGACCTCGTGCGGAAAGACCGGGCCGAGAATCAGGAACGTGTCGTAATCGAAGATCAGCTTGTTGAGCCGGACGTCCACCTCTTCGCGGAAGAGGCCCCCGCTGATTTCCTCGATCTCGTCGGCGGTGATCCGGCCGATGGAGGCGAAGGTCTTGGGCTTGTCCCACTCGTGATTGAAGAACTGCACGGCGGCGTACTTGGTCTTGCGCTCGCTGATCGTCATGGCGAGCCGCTTGCAGATCTGCCGCTCGCTCAGCGGCTGATGCGTCCCGAGAGCGACCAGGCAATCGACCGCCTTGGCCTGCGGCGCGAGACGCTCGTAGAGCAGCTTGAACACCTCGCCGATGGGCCCGGAACGCGTGTTGTCCGGAATGATCACGAGGACGCGCTTGCCCCGGTAATCACTCCGCGCGAAGTATGCGGCCACGGCTTCGCTCGCCTCGCGGTAATCCACGGCACCGCTCTTGTTCTGACGTACTGTGATCATGAGGTCCTCAGAAGATAAATTCGAAACTCGAAATCCGAAATCCGAAACAATTCCAAATCGCAAAATCCAAATGACCGAAACGGTGTCGCCGGCCGGCGTCCCGTACATCATTGCGAGCGAAGCGGCGCAATCGCCCACGCGTGGGATGGAGATTGCTTCGTCGCTGCGCTCCTCGCAATGACATGTGGACCCACCAGTCCGGCATCAGTGTTTTGGTCATTTGGATCTTGTGCTTTGAGTTTGTTTCGGATTTCGGATTTCGTGCTTTGGGTTTCCGCGTTTCGCGGTTTGGTGCTTTCCTACCGGCTCCATGCCGGTCTTTCCGGCAGGCGGCGGTCGAACTCTTCGATCAGTTTCCGCTCGTAGGCCCCGGCGTACTGGCCCCGGAAGAACCGGTCGAGGGCCTCGTTGTGGAGCCGCCGCCACGATTCGTCTTCGAGGCCGGGCGTGATGGGGAAGAACAGGGCGTTGTTCGCCCGCGCGGCCTTCAGGTCGCCCGGGGCGTCGCCGACCATCAGGACGTGGTTCTCCGCGTAGCGGCCTTTCGTCGCGTACTGCAGGTGCTGGGTCTTGTTCCCCATCTCCTGGCCGGCCATCAGAGTTACGTACCTGGCGAGATCGTGTTCGTTCCACTCCCGCGCGAGGGCCGCGCCGGAGGTGGCAGAGACCACGACGACATCCGCCTTGTCCTGCACCTTCTGCAGGCTCTCGCGCACGAACGGGAAGGGCGGGATATTCGCGACGATCTTCTCGACGGCCCAGTCGGACCGCTCGCTCCATTGGAGGACCCGCTCCAGCTCCTGGCGGGCGTCGCCTTCGGCTTTTCGGATCGCCTGCTTGAGGCCGTCATTGCTGAGCGTGCTGTCGGGGTCGTTCACCCAGGCGACGTACTGGGGGAGCTGCGGCACCCTGAACTTGCGGATCTTGACGATCGGGTGGGCCGGGAGCAGCTCGGTGAGGATGCGCTTGAGGCTCTCGTGCCGGTTGGCGCCGCGGGTCTTGGAGAACAGGTCCGCAAATTCCAGGCACTCGCGGACCGCTACTGCCACCGGCTGGAGATCGAAGCATCCGATCAGCCACGGGCAGAAGCACTCGCGGTGCTTGATCCCCATCGTATCGAACGCGCAGCCGTCCGAGTCGATCCCGACGAAAAACTCGTGGGCGGGCTTGAAACTCTTCAAAGGTTGTGCGGGGTCGGGTGTCGCCGTCATCTCCCTGGCTCCGAAACCGGGCGGCCGGACGGCCAAACCATTCCCAAGGCCTTCCGTTCTTGAGGCGGCTGCCCAGGGTCTTTTCGCCTTGACAGGAGGGCGGGGCTCCTTCACCCTCCCCGCGGGCTCCAACGGTTGGGCCGAATCCGCCGGCATCACTGGCTCTCTCCGTAGTACTTCGGTTCTTTGACGTTCTTCGGTCCGCGCTTGTCCGAGCGGCCGCCGACCTCTCGGCGCAGCGGAATCTGCATACCGTCGGTCTTCTCCAGCCAGTCGTACAACTGGGCGCGCAGCTTTTTGACCAACGCTTGATGTTCGGGCCGATCGATGAGATTCTGCCGCTCGTCCGGGTCGTTCTGGAGGTCGTACAGCTCATCGGTGTCCCAGATGCCGTGGTAGTGGATGAACTTGTAGCGGTCGGTCCGCACGCCGAAGGTCGTCGGCGTCTGCGGGAAGGCGGCCTCCCAGTAGTACTCGTAAAAGACGGCATCGCGCCACTCGCTCTGTTTGCCGGCGAGCAGGGGCAGGAAGGACCGGCCGTCCATGTGCGGCGGGGTCTGGACGCCGGCCGCGTCGAGGATCGTGGGGGCGATGTCGATATTCTGCACGAGCTGCGGGACCTTCATGCCGGGCTTGATGATCTCGGGACAGTACGCCAGCAGCGGCACCCGCATGGAGGGCTCGTACATGTGGCGCTTGTCGATCAGGCCGTGCTCGCCGAAGCAGAAGCCGTTGTCGCCCATGTAGAACACGAGCGTCGATTCCAGCCGGCCCAGGTCCTTGAGGCAGTCGAGGACGCGGCCGATGCTCTCATCGACGCCCAGCAGGGTCTCGCAGTAGCGCTTGTAGAACGTGTCGAAATCCATTTGGCCGTGGTACATGTAATCCACGCCGTGCCAACTGTTGCGCTGCTCCTTGACCCAGGCGGGCTTGCCGCGATAATTCTCCGGCGTGTCCGCCATGGAGGCGGGGTATTCGAGTTGAACGTTCTCGTACCGGCCGGCGTGGCGCTTGGCCGGCTGGAACATGGCGTGCACCGCCTTGTGCGACAGACACAGGAAGAACGGCTTCTCGCGCTTCTGCCTGAGCCAGTCCACCGCGTGGTCCGTCAGCTCGTCCGTGATCTGCTTCGTGGCCTTGGTCCGCTGGCCGTCGATGTTCAACTGGCCGTTGTAGTATTCGCCCTGGCCGCGGAAGCTGATCCATTTGTCGAATCCCGGCCGGGGCTCGTCGCTGTCGTGGCCCATGTGCCATTTGCCCATGAAGGCGGTCTCGTAGCCGAGTTGCTGGAGGTACTGCGGGAAGAACACCACGTCCGGGCGGATGTTCGTCTGGTTGTCCACCACGCCGTGCCGGTGCGAGAACTGGCCCGTCAGGATCGACGCCCGGCTGGGCGAGCACAGCGATGTGGTCACCGTGGCGTTCTGGAGGTGGGCCCCTTCCCGGGCCAGGCGGTCCATGTTCGGCGTCTCGAGGAACTTGACCTTGCCCAGGAAGCCCATGAAGTCATAGCGGTGGTCGTCGCTGAGGATGAACACCACGTTGCGGGGCTTGCGCCCGGGGACCTTCGGTAACACGTCCGCCTTCTGGCCGGCCCGCGCCGACCCCAGACCCAGTGCCAGCGAAGCCGCTCCCACTGATTGCAGGAAATCTCTTCGGTTCATCAAAGCCTCCCGATCCTACGTCTTTGTCGTCTATCCAACTGTGCCGGCCTGGGTTTGTAGTGTGCTCGTAAGAGCATAAAGATAGCGTCTGACGACGCCACTACAAACGCGCCGGCGCCGGCCGCAGCCACTCGCCGCGAACGACACGTTCGCCCATGGCATATCGGGTAGCCGCGTCAAGCGAAGCTTGGCGATGGCTTTCCTCGTGGCGAGGGCGTCCCGCCCTTGCGTGTCGCGGGCATCTTGCCCGCGATTCGAAGGCAGGATGCCTTCGATCCAAAGGAAAAAGGCCAAGATGGCCGCGCCACGTGGAACCATCGTCAAGGCCGGAGGCCTTGGCGATGCCACCCCTCTCTCTTGCTGCACAGTGCCTTCGCATGAGGTGCCTACACCCCGCTGAAGGCGGAGAAGCCGCCGTCCACGGGGATGACCACGCCGGTGACGAACTTCGCGGCGTCGCTGAGCAGCCAGATCACGGTGCCGACCAACTCCTGCGGATCGCCGAACCGGCCCATGGGCGTGTGCTCGGTGACGGTCTTACCGCGCGGCGTCAGGGCGCCGGTCTTCTCGTCGGTCAGCAGGAAGCGGTTCTGCTCGGTCAGGAAGAAGCCCGGGGCGATGGCGTTGACGCGGATGTCCCGGGAGCAGTTCTGGCAGATGTGCACTGCGAGCCACTGCGTGAAGTTGCTCACCGCGGCCTTGGCGGCCGAGTACGCCGCGATTTTCGTCAGCGGCCGGATTGCGTTCATGCTGGAGATGTTCAGGATGACGCCCGAGCCCCTCTCGACCATCTCCTTGCCGAAAACCTGGGACGGCAGCAGCGTGCCCAGGAAGTTCAGGTCGAAGACGAACCGAATCGCCTCGGGCGGCAGCGCGAAAAACGGCATCTCGGGCGATGTGGTCGCCTCTTTCTTGTTGCCGCCGGCGCCGTTGATCAGGGCATCGACCCGGCCGAAGACGGCGATCACCTTGTCCCGGGCGGCCTCGACGCTGGCCTTGTCCAGCACGTTGCAGGGGACCGGGATGGCGACCCCGCCCTGGGCCTTGATCTCGTCGGCGACCTTGGCCGCGGCGGCCTCGTAGAGGTCCAGGATCGCGACCTTCGCCCCGGCCTCCGCCAGGGCCTTGGCCATCGTGCCGCACAGGATGCCGCCCCCGCCGGTGATCGCCACGACCTTGCCCGAAACGTCAAAGATGCTCTTCATCGGTATCCTTTCTTTCAGTTCTCCTCTCCTCAGTTTTTTCGGTCTTGTCACACCGCGACCGTTTTGACAAAATATACGTGATTCGCGACGCGATTTCAACCCGCGAAGTCCGGGGCGATAGGAATCGTAATGAGTCTTGACGAGCAACCTCGGTAATGGCCGCACGAGCAGCCCTCTTTGTAGGTCGTGCGTCCTCGCACGACGTCTTTTTGGCGAGCGGGGACGCTCGCCCTACGAAGAGCGCCCATCGCGGGGTTCTGATTCCGAAACTTGTCGGTCAAAACTCATTAGGACAGCCGCCGGGCGGCTGTGCAGACCGTGACGACGCGAGCACCCCCGGGGGCGGGGGTGCTACACGACTGTGCCAGGAACCAATAATGCCCAACTACATTGTTGCTCACTTCGACGACATCGACGCGGTGCAGTGTCCCTGCGGCTTCGCCCGGCGGGCCTTTGCCCAACCGGACAACGCCACCGCCACGGTCCACGTGGTGGACATCCAGCAGGACGCGCAGGTCCATTACCACAAGGACCATACGGAGGTCTACCTGATCCTCGAAGGCCAGGGCCACCTGGAACTCGACGGGGAGAAGGTCCCGGTCCGCCCCTTCAGCACGGTCCTGATCAAGCCCGGCTGTCGCCACCGGGCCGTCGGCCAACTCCGCCTCGTCAATATCTGCATCCCTCCCTTCGACCCCGCCGACGAGTGGTTTGATTGAGTGCGGAGCCGCGGGAGTTGTGGTATGATGGGGCCATGATGAACGTGCAGAGAGACAAAGCCCGGCTGCGAAAGCTGACCGACGAAGACGACGACTTTGTCGACGCGTCGCCGGCGGAACGTCTGGGCATGATGTGGGAACTGACGGCCGAAGTGTGGTCTTTGCAGGGGCAGGACGGTGCTCAACAGCGACTACAAAGACATGTTGCACGTCTTATTAGACCGCCGCGTTGAGTTCCTGCCGGTCGGCACTGGCATGAATCCCAGCGGCAACCTGGAGGCTTGGCGGGCCACGCTGGCGAAGCCCGTCCCCATCCCAGTCCCCGGCCGCCGCCTGGCTGGGCCTGCCGGGCGTCGGCCTCGTCGCCGGCCTGAGACGACGCACAACCGCGTAGCCGAAAGAGAACATGCTGTTCTCTCTGTACCCTCTGTGGCCAAGACATGGCTTGGCCTCGAAGCGGATCATTGTTTCCTCTTGACTGGAACGGTGCCTTGAGCGATAAGCCGGTTTCATGGTTACCGATTGCCAAGGCCATAACCTCTTGCCGGCAATCAGGTAATGAGCCGGACCGTCACTTTGCGCGCGCAAACCGATCGTCGGGGCCAAAGGCGCGGTCCAGGAAGTCGTCGATTACCACCTCTCGCGCTTCGCCTGCCACCTGATCGCCCAGAACGGCGACCCGCGTAAGCCCGAGATCGCCTTGGCATCGCCGTCCGCGAGAACCTCCTGGACCCCATGGGGACGACCGAACTGGCCGCCAACCAGTTCCGCATGACCCAGACCCGGAGAAACCGGGGCCGGAAGAGGTATCGAAAAGGTGAATAGGAGACCATGGACACCGCGTATCGGGCGGGGTACCCAGGGCTGGGGTGCCGCAGTCCTGGTCTGCCACCCGCCGCACTTGCCCTTCGCCCTTCACAAGGCGGAACCGGGACCCCAAACGCGATTCATCGCGTTTGGGAACCCACTCCGCGCGGCGGCGGACCATAGACCGGGTGCTCTGTGCGGATCACTCAAGAGTAATCATGCCCACCTGCGATGATCCTGTGACAGGCACTTGTCCCTGGCCCGCGGCGGCGGTATACTCCGCCCTTATGGACGAGGCCCGCGAGAAACAGGGGTTCGAGGTGTTCCTGTCCCGCAACCGGCGGGGCAAGCTCGTCGGCTGCGCGCGCTCTGCCAGGTGCAAGGGGAAAGGCTGAGACGGCCCATGGCAGAGAGTGATGCCCAAGACACGCGCAGGAAGGTCTTCATCAGCTACAGTCACAAGGACGACGCTTGGAAGGATAAGCTCCTACCGCAGCTCAATGCCCTCGTGCAGGCGGGAGTGGGCATAGAGGTTTGGCATGACCGCCGGATCGACGCGGGCCAGACGTGGTATCCGGCCATTGAGGAGGCGATGGCGGATGCCGACGTGGCCGTGTTGTTGATCTCGGCCGACTACCTGGCCTCCGACTTTTGTATCAAGGAAGAAGTCCCCTATCTGCTGAAACGCCAAGAACAGGAAGGAATGCTCCTGATCCCAGTGCTGATCCGCAAGTGCCTGTGGAAAGCCCACCGCTGGCTGGCCGACCGGCAGATGCTCCCGGGCGACGGCAAATGCGTTGCCCTCGATTTCCCGGGCGATCTCGCCGATGGCGTCTTCACCGATGTGGCCGAGCGTGTGTTCGACCACTTCGCGGCCCTTGCCGCTCAGCCCCAAACAGGAGCCACACTCCCCAAAGCGATTCACGAGGTGGTTGCAGCTCGCGTGCGCGCAACGGCAAATGCGGTGGAT
>VGYL01000231.1 GCA_016872975.1 Planctomycetota bacterium | reverse complement strand
CCACCTTCCACCCGCTCCGGCGTCCCAGGTCGACACCCGGCGCTTTCTGCCTGCCCCCGAACCCCCAGGATCGAAATCCCATACTCCGTTCCCCTTCCATGGCCACCGACCCCATGAACTGTCATCCTCGTCTGTCGCGCCGTCGCGACTGCTGCCTCTGATCCTATCACGAGCAACGGCCGCCGGCAACTCCCTGCATCAGGAGAAGGTCTTCACCGTCTGCCGCAACGAGGAACAGGATGAACGTGAAGCTTGCATGCCCCACGGCTCTTCGGTAGGATCGGAGTCCGGCGTCTCCGTCGCCCGGCCAAGGGGAGCGGTGCGGCCGGGGACGACCGGGAGCCATGGAGCGGCAACACGTGAACGCACGGACCGAGCAAAGACCGCAGCATCCCTGGCGGGCGCGTCTGTTCAAGATCATCTTCGAAGCGGACACCCCCGCCGGCAAGGGGTTCGACCTCGTGCTGATCGTCGTGATCCTGCTGAGCGTCGTGACGATCATGCTCGACAGCGTCGCCGCCCTGCGTCTCCGGTACGGCGGCTGGCTCTACGCCCTGGAGTGGCTCTTCACGATCCTCTTCACCATCGAGTACGTCCTGCGGCTGCTCTGTGTCGGCCGGCCCGTGCGGTACGCGGTGAGCTTCTTCGGCGTGGTGGACCTGCTGGCGATCCTGCCGACCTACGTGAGCCTGCTGGTCTACGGGACCCGCTACCTGGCGGTGGTCCGCATCCTCCGCGTGCTGCGCATCTTCCGCATCCTGAAGCTCGGCCAGCACGTGCAGGAGGCGGGCGAGATCCGGGCCGCCCTGTACGCCAGCCGGCGCCGGATCCTCGTGTTCGTCAGTTTCGTGCTGACGCTGGTCGTCATCATCGGCGCGCTGATGTACTGGATCGAGGAAGTTGCCGACAGCGGCTTCACCAGTATCCCGCGGAGCATGTACTGGGCGATCGTGACGCTGACCACCGTCGGCTATGGGGACATCTCCCCGCAGACACCCCTGGGGCAGTTCCTCGCCTCGCTGGTGATGATCCTGGGCTATTCGATCATCGCGGTCCCGGTCGGCATCGTGACCGCCGAATGGTCGCGGACCGGCGCCCTGGCGCCCCCGCCGCGGCGTACCGGTGCACGACGGCCGCCGCCCAGCACCCGGACCTGCCCCGACTGCACCGCCGAAGGCCATGACCCCGACGCCCGCTACGGCAAATTCTGCGGCGCCAAGCTCTGAGCCGGGGTCCGCCGCAGTCAAGGCAGCCGCCGGGCCACTTCGTCGTGGATCAGTTGCATGGCGTGCTCGAGGGGGGCGGACAGATAGGTGCCGGAGGCCATTCTATGGCCGCCGCCGCCAAACCGGCGGGCGATCTCGTTGACGTCCATGGCCTCTTTGCCGGGCCGCTGCGGGTCGGGCCGGCTGCGGAGCGAGCAGCGGATGCGCCCGTCCTTCAGTTCCATGAACAGCGCCGAGACGGTCACCGAACCGATCCGCTGGCACTCGTTGATGAGGTTCTCCGTGTCGCGGTAGGCGGCCCCGGTCCGCTCGAAGTCCGCCCGCCGCAGGTGCTGGGAGGCGTAGCGGCCGTCGAATTGCAGCTCCAGGGTGTTGAGCATGGCCACCATCAGATTGAAACGCGGATGCGAGAAGCTTTGGTACAGCCGGTGGTACAGGCCGTTCGCGTCGATGCCCATGTCGATCAGGTCGGCACAACGGTGGAGCGTGCGGCTGTCCGTGTTGCTCAGATGGAACCAGCCGGTGTCGGTCGCGATCGCCACGAAGAGCCCCGCGGCGGCCCGTGGGGGAATCGCCCAGCCGGCCTGCGTGAGGAACTCCAGCAGCACCAGGCCGGCGGCCGACGCACTCGTATCGACAATCCGGACCTGGCCCAGGGCGTCGGCGGCCAGATGATGGTCGATCACCAGAGTCGGCACGGAGCTCTGCTTGAGATAGTCCTCGAACTGCGGCAGTTGGCTGTAACTGTTCGTATCGGCAATGATGACCAGGTCGATCGCGCCGAATCCGCCGCCGAGCAAGTCCTGCACCTGCACATCCTGGCCCAGGACCGGGACGTTCTCGGCGAACAGAAACGCATACCAATCCGGTATCGGCGACAGCAGCAGCGGCCGGACCGTCTTGCCGCGCCGGCGCAGGACCTCCGTCAGGGCCGTAACGCAGCCGCAGGCATCGCCGTCCGGCCGCGTATGCGTCGTCACGAGGATATTCTCCGCGCTCTCAATCAGGGTCAGCGCCTGTTGATACACATCACTATTCACGCAACAACCTTTCCATCGGAGTTCGCAATTCAGTTCGCAGTTCGCACTCGCCGCGGACAACCGCCAGCTTCCCACCGACAACCGGATTATAGCAGTTGCGGCCGGCGGTGCACACCCCCTGCGGATTTCGCGATTGACCGGGTCCCGCAGGTGCCGGTAGGATGGAGGCCAGTCCTCTGGGAGACCGGCCGATGCCCTTATGGCACAACATCGCGGAACTGATGGACTACTACATCCCCCCCCTGCCCCCCGTCTACTGGATCGACATTGCGCGGGAGTGCAATCTCCGCTGCATCATGTGCCCGCAATCGCAGGGGCTCGCCCCGCGTCCGGCCCGGATGACTCTCGATCTGTTCCGGCACATCGTCGATGAGGTCTCCGCCCAGCGCCCGCTGCTCAAGCTGTACCTGTCGGGCGAGCCGCTGCTCCATGAGAGCCTCTTCGAGATGATCGACTACGCCGGGACCCGGGCCTGCCTAACCATGCTCCACACCAACGCCGTCGGCCTGACCCGGGAGGTCGCGGACAGGCTTCTGGCCTCGTCGCTGGCCTTCCTCTCCTTCTCGTTCGACGGCTGCACGCCCGAGGTGTACGAGCGACTGCGCCCGCCGGCGAAGTTCGAGCAGGTCCGGTCCAACCTCCAAGGGTACCTGGACCGGCGGCGGCAATGCGGCCGCGGGCCCCACACCACCATCGAAATCATCCGGATGCGGGAGACGGACGGCCTGATCCAGCCTTTCGTGGAGGAATGGATGGCCCGCGGGGCGGACGACGTTCGCGTGGTCCCCTACCTGACGTGGCACGGCCTGGTGGAGGACCGGCAGGTCGAGCCGCGGCCCGCGTCGCCCCGCTTCAAGCCCTGCGCGGCCCCGTTTCAGCACGGCTGCATCCTCTCGGACGGCACCGCCGTCCCCTGCTGCCTCGACGTCAACGGCCGCCTCCCGCTCGGCAATGTCTCCAGACAACCGTTCCGGGACATCTGGTCCGGCAACGAATACCGGCGCCTGCGCCTGCAAATGCTGACCGCCACCTTCCCCCCGGACAGCATCTGCGCCCGCTGCGACAACACGGTCCGCGAGACATAGAGAGAACTTATCCCGGCTGCGCCGGCGACTCCCAACAGTCCCGCAGGGACGACCGACAATAGCCCACCGTGTCAACGGTGGGTACCAAGGTCCAACGCAACACCAAGCCCCGTAGGGGCGAAAGAAAACCACTGCCCAGCCGAGGGTGTTCTTTCGTCCCTACGGGACTCGTCTTGTCCCTTGCCCCGAGTACCCAGCGATTAATCGCTGGGCTATTGTCTTTCGCCCTGCGGGCTTGATTACCCACAACCCCAGGCTCTCCAGAAGCCCAGGAGTTGTCCACAAGCACCAATCCCTATACGGTCAAGTTCGCCCGCGGCTTCATTCCGCAAAAGGCACTTCGCGCACCTCGTTATAGCCGCGAAGGTCCCGATAGAACTCCTCCAGAGTCTCACCGCGCACGGATAGATGCCCGCACACATGCCCGAAGAATACGTGGACCTCGCCCGAGTTGTCCCGTGCCACAATGGTTCCTCCGCCCGGTGCACCATGGCTGCTGGCATGAGTGCAGGCGATCCAGCGACCGTCCGCAAAGCTCTTCACCAGGGCCGCCGGTCTGCCCGCCACAACCTCGGACACAGGAATTCTGCGGGTTCCGTCGGCAGTCTCTTCGAGCACGAAGCAGTCGAAGTGCTGCTTGACGTCTTCGAGTGATTGGCAGGCAAGCAGTTGCGCCCGCCATTGGCGCGCGTGCATCTGGGAGCCTTCGCCCAAACCGCCCTGCCGCGCGAGATATGGCACGCATAGAAAGAAGACAACGGCAGCAAGCAACAGCCCTGCAATCGTCCATGAGAAGATCTTCTTCATACTCACACCTCCTAGCGCGACCTTCGGCCGCAACCCAAAAGATGTCCGGATGTGTGGCAAAAGTATCTGACAAAGACTCCATCATTATACAACCTGCGCTCGCCCTATGCGAGACGCATCACCCGTCGGCGCATTTTACGGACGCAGCATGCAGGTACGTTCCTTTTGTGCTCTTACGAGCACACTACAAACCAAGGCCGTCAACCTCACAGAACCGTAGTACCGCATTTCACAAGTACCGCGACTATGGTGCGGTTGCTTCGTCGCTCTCGGCGCGAAGCGACGCTGCGCGTCGCGCCTCGCAATGATATGATTGCCGCGCTCGGCGAGCCTCGCTCGCAATGACATCGGGCGCCCAAGTATGTCATTGCGAGGAGCTTCAGCGACGAAGCAATCTCTGCCCTATCGTCTGAGGACTGGCGAAATGCGGTAGCAGTCGCAAACCGAGAATCGACATTGGACTTGAAGACGGTCGGTTTGGGAGGTATTCTGGGCCGGTATGGTGTGACGCAGGCTTTGTGACAGGAGCATCAGGAGAACAACATGCCGAACATCGCAACAGTGCTGAAAGACGAAATCTTGCGGCTCGCCCGCAAGGAGGCCCGCCGGCAGACCGACGTGCTCAAGCGGACGTCCGCCCAGCATCGCCGGGATATTGCCGCTCTGAAGCGCCAGCTCGCGGCCCTGCAGCGCAAGGTCAGTCCGCTGGAAAAGCAGGTGCTCAAGGGGCCCTCGGCCCCGGCCGCCGAGCCCAAGGCCAATGGCGTGCGTTTTACCGCCAAGGGCCTGCGCTCGCAGCGACAGCGGCTGGGATTGTCGGCGGCGAATTACGGCAAGCTCGTCGGCGTGACGGGCCAGACGATCTACAGTTGGGAGCACGAGACCGCCCGCCCGCGCCGCCAGCAGGTGGCCCGCCTCGCCGCCCTGCGCCGGCTCGGCAAGCGCGAGGCCCAGCTCCGCCTGGAGCAGTTGACGCGCAGAGCAGGAAAAAAGTCGAGATAACTACCGGCTTGTTGCACTCGCCCAAGCTGCGCGGACGCCGCGTCTTCGAGCCGCGGGCAGGTGCGCGCGACGGACGCCCGTGCCGCTAGGGACGCGTGAGAAGTCGCTTGGCCGTGGCATGGGCTTGGGGAGCCCAGCGCATCATGCCGCGTTGGGCTCCCCTTCCAGCCCATGAATCAGCTTCAACCGGTCCAGTTGATCCAGGACCGGGCCCACGCCTCCCGCTCATGGCGTTCCTGGTGGGTCCGCCGCGCACAGACAACCGATCGGTTTGGTCGAAACGACAAACGAGTCGAAATAGCGTTCCTGGAGCTTGGGCGAGCCGGCGTTCCAGTAATTCTCCAGGAAGATCGCATTGATACCGTAATCCGCGTAGCTGCCCACGAAGTTCAGGCCGGTCCGTCTCGCTTCCAGTTTGCCGTTGATCCAGAACTCCTGCACGCCATTCGATTGGCCGGGATCGTTCAGGCGGACGTGGGCCTCGATACAGAACCAGACGCCGGCATTCTGCGGCGCGAAGATCGGCGTGATCCCGCGCTGCTGGCCCAGCCAGCGGAGATTGTCCAAGTCGTTGTACTTCGTCGTGGCGACCAGGCCGTAGCTGTTCACCCCGCTGGCCGGATCGATCAGGAGAAAGTTGCCGCTGCTCCACAGGTGGGCGATCATGGCTTGGGACCAGTTCGAGCCGGCAAAGACGATGGCCCGGGAAAGCTTGGCCGGACTGCCGGTCCAACCCGGCTGGTTCCGCAGGTACACGCGATAGTAGAGGTCCCGGAAATCCTCGCCCGGCCGGATCCCCGTGTCGAAATACGGACTCGGCACGCGTCCGAAGGCCAGGTGCAGCGCCCCGGCACTCACTTCTCCGGCTTGGAATCGGGCCCGCATCCCGCGACTGCCGTTGAGGCCAACCCCGTCCACCACGACGAAGTCGCCTCCGTCGTTGTCATGCTCAAAGTACCTGCCCCGCCGTCGCAAAGGCGTGGGGTCTTCGAAATCATCGCAGAAGATCCACTCCGGGTGCAGCACCTGCCAATCCCGGCATTCGTCGCACGGGCCGGCGGCCTGTGTCAGCCACTGCTGTGCCATCAGGGCCAAGTCCGAGGCGTCGATCCAGGGGTCGCCCGCCAGGTTGTTGACATCGTCGGGCGTCAGCCAGCGCTGCGCGAGAACCGCCAAGTCAAGCAGATCGACACGACAATCCTTCGTGAGATCCGACCGCCATGGCGGGGCATACCACTGGGCCCGGACCGGGGCCACCGGCAGCCAAGAGGCCAGCAGGAAGAAACAGCCCGCTCTGATAGTGAGCCGCATTCTGTCACGAATCGGTCCAACCGTGTAAACCATACACAAACCCCCGATACGGATGGTTCATACATCGTATCGCCGGGACCGCTCTCATACAAGTTGATATCCTGACATCCTGAGAAAATTCGAAAGCAGGTTGACAGCTTTGGGACCACCCAGTACAATAATATGGATTCGTGTTCTTCGGTCCTGCCGGGCAGGACATGGAGTTGGGTAGTACGTCGCACGGCCAGGAGCATCTTGGAGTAGTCACGCAGTTCGCCCACGTCGGAACAAAGTCCAAGGGACACCAGTCGCCATGAATATCACACGCCGAGTCTTTCTGAGGCACTGCGCCGCGTGCGCCGGAGCGATCGGGCTGGCCCCGGCGGGGCTCCAACATCTGGAAGCGGCCCTCGCCGGCGAGTCCGCTCCGACCGTTGTTTGGCTGCATGGAAGCGGCTGCCAGGGAGATTCGGTTTCCTTTCTCAACCGGATCGACCAGACCGCCGCGGCCGGCCAACGGACGGTGGACGAGCTTCTGGTGCACTCCCTGCGTCTCGCCTACCATACCGTCGTCATGGCCTCGGCCGGTGAGACGGCCGTCGCGATGGCGCAGGAGGCGCAACGCGCGGGCGGGTACATTCTGGCCCTTGAGGGCGGCGTGCCCAGGGCGTTTGGCGGTCATGCCTGCCGGGTCTGGTCCTACCAGGGCCAAAGAGTCACATACGAACAGGCCGTCACCGATCTGGCCGCCGGTGCGCAAGCCATCCTGGGGATCGGAACATGTGCCGCGTTTGGGGGCATTTCTCGCGCCGGCTCCAATCCGGCGGATGTCGTCAGCATCCAGGAGGCGGTGGGAAAGAGCGTCATCAACATCCCCGGATGCCCCGCTCACCCGGATTGGATCACCTGGGTGGTCGTGCAACTGATCCTGGGCAATCCGATCCCGCTGGATGTCCAGGGCCGTCCCATCGCCCTCTACGGCCGCAACGTGCACGAGCATTGTCCCCGTCTGGAGAGGGGATTCGCCACGAGTCTCGGCCAGGATCACCTCTGCACGCTGAATCTCGGTTGTCGCGGCAAGACGACCTTCAGCGATTGCCCGAGCCGCAGGTGGAACCACGGGGTGAATTGGTGTGTGGACGCCAACGGTCTGTGCCTCGGCTGCACCGAGCCCGCGTTCCCCGGCGAGGGTTTCTATGCATGAGCATGGTCACACGAAACATGGAAAAGGGGACATTCTACTTTTCCCTTCATCAGGCCACCGCGGCGACCCCCCCACGCGAAAAAGCAGAATGTCCCTTTTTTCTAGAGAGGTTGAGTCCGCATGAGAATCACAGCCTCGTTTGACCCCGTGACCCGCATCGAAGGCCATCTCGGCGTGGAGGTGGACTTCGATGCCGTCAACGGCGTACAGCAGGTGGTCGATGTCCGAGCGAGCGGCCTGCTCTTCCGCGGATTCGAGAACATTCTTCTCGGCCGCGACCCGAGAGACGCCCCGCTGATCACCCAGCGGATTTGCGGTGTTTGTCCGGTGGCGCACGGCATGGCGGCTGTCACCGCCTTGGACGGGGCGTGCGGCGTCACGGTTCCGGCGAATGCCCGGATTCTGCGCAACCTGGTCAATGGTGCCAACTTTGTCGAGTCGCACATCCTGCACTTCTATCTGCTGGCGCTGCCCGACTTCATCGCGGGTCCGGCCCTGCCCCCCTGGCGGGCGGATTGGAGCATCGACCGGCGTTTCGATTCCCAGGCGGCGGACACCCTCATGGGCGGTTACCTCAAGGCCCTCGAGATCCGGCGCAAGGCCCATGAGATGGGCGCCCTGTTCGGAGGCAAGATGCCCCATCCGGCAACCTATGTCGTGGGCGGGTTCACCGCCCATCCCAGGCCGGAGCGCATCGCCGCCTTCACTGCCTACCTGAACGAGTTGATAACCTTCATCCAAAGCCGGTACATCCCGGATACGGAACTGCTGGCTTCGCAGTACAGCGATTACTTCGCCCTCGGGCGGGGACACGCAAACCTCCTGTCCTACGGCGTGTTCGACCTCAACGACACGGGAATCCAGAAGCTCTTCGCCGGCGGATATATCTTCGGCGGCTCGCGCGAGCCCCAGGCCGTGAACGCTGCTGCAATCACCGAACACGTGACGTACTCCTGGTACCAGGCCAAGACGACCGGCCTCAATCCGGCATCGGGCAAGACCAGCGCCGTGGACCCGGCCTCCAAGAGCAATGCCTATTCCTGGCTCAAGGCGCCACGCTACAGCGGGCGACCTTGCGAAGTGGGTCCCCTGGCCCGCATGTGGATCAACGGCGAATACGCCCACGGCGTTTCCGTCATGGACCGCCACCTGGCGCGGGCGCAGGAGGCCTTGAAGATCGCCCAGGCGGCGCAGAGGTGGCTCGAAGAGCTGGTGCCAGACGGCCCCGTCTATACTCCGCCGGTTATCCCGGCCATGGCAACAGGCATGG
>VGYL01000230.1 GCA_016872975.1 Planctomycetota bacterium | reverse complement strand
GGACTGTTTTTCAAACGCGCAATAATTTCGGTCCGGGGAAGGTATTTTTTGCTTGACAGGAACCCTATATGGATGACAGGAACCCTATATGGATGACCGCCATCTCCGCCCAGAACTCGCGAATAGTTAACAGTTAAGACGTGACCCCCATCTCCGCATCTCCGCCCCCCTGACCCCCATCTCCGCCACAAGGCTCGCAACACTCGCGCCGCGCGGCGCGGGTGAGATTCCGTTGTCAGGATCGCGGCCGCGTTGTATCATGGGCCGACGACATGGAATGGTTGGTCGCGTACGTACATGGAATCAGGGAAGAATGGAATGTTGGAGGGATGGAATAACGGCATGATGGACTGATCAGTAGAGGCGTGCCGCACGCCACCCAGTATTCCAGTATTCCACTGTTCCAATATTCCAGTCTTCGGTTTACGGAGTCTCGCGATGCAGATGCGTGGATGGGTTTTGTTGCTGGGGGCGGGCCTGGTTCTGGGGGGCGGCTGCACGGGCAACGTCGGTCGCGGCCGGGGCAGGGTGATCGTGGCCGGCGAGCTGAAGCAGTGGCACACGATGACGCTGACCTTCGACGGCCCGCGGGCGAACGAGGCCGGCACGCCGAACCCCTTTCTCGATTACCGGCTCGACGTGCTGTTCACCAAGCATGACAGCCGGTACGTCGTGCCGGGGTACTACGCCGCGGACGGCAACGCCGGCCAGACCGGGGCCACCGGCGGCCGCCAATGGCGGGTCCATTTCCTGCCGCCCGAGCCGGGCGAGTGGGCCTACGCCGTCTCGTTCCGCCGCGGGCCAAATATCGCGCTCGAGGGCAGCCCCCAGTTTCCCCGTGACCCGGGCGACGAGGCACGTGTCACGAGGCACCGACGGAGGCCGGGGGTACTGCACGGGATGACGGGGACCCTTGCCATCGAGCCCACGGACAAGACCGGACGGGATTTCCGGGCCCAGGGCCTGCTCCGCTACACCGGCCACCGGTACCTGCAATTCGCCCACACGGGGACCTATTTCCTCAAGGGCGGGGCCGACAGCCCGGAGAATTTCCTGGCCTACGCGGACTTCGACGGAACCTACGACACCGCCGAGCTGACCCGCTCGGGCGAGGCCGCGGGCGAGAAGTTCATCCATCAGTATGAGCCGCACGTCGCGGACTGGCGCCCCGGCGAGGGGTCCCAAACGCAAAAAGACGCGTTTGGGGGCCCCGACCCCACTTGGCGCGACGGCAAGGGCAAGGGCATCATCGGCGCTCTGAACTATCTGGCCGCCAAGGGCATGAACAGCGTCTACTTTCTCACCTACAACCTCGACGGCGGCGACGGCCAGGACGTCTGGCCCTGGACCGATCCGCAGGAGCGATTTCGCTTCGATTGCAGCAAGCTGGACCAGTGGGAGATCGTCTTCTTGCACATGGATACGCTGGGCATCGCCCTGCACGTCGTCACGCAGGAGACCGAGAACGACCAGGCGCTCGACGACGGCGAACTGGGCCGGCAGCGGAAGCTCTACTATCGCGAATTGATCGCCCGCTTCGCCCATCATCCCGCCCTGGTCTGGAACCTCGGCGAGGAGAACACGAACACGGACGAGCAGCGCAAGGCCTTCGCCCAGTATATCCGCGACCTGGACCCCTACCGGCACCCCATCGTCGTGCACACCTATCCGGGCCAATACGACCAGGTCTACACCCCCCTGCTCGGCTATGAGCACTTCGAGGGTCCCTCGCTCCAGACGAACGACACACACCGCCAGACGAAGAAATGGATCGACCTGTCCGCGCAGGCGGGACGGCCGTGGTTCGTCTGTCTCGACGAGATCGGCCCGTCCCATGCCGGCGTCAAGCCCGACAGTATCGACTACTGGCACGATGAGGTCCGCAAAAAGCACCTGTGGGCCAACCTGATGGCCGGCGGCGCCGGCGTCGAGTGGTACTTCGGCTACAGCTTCCCCCACAACGACCTCAATTGCGAGGACTGGCGCAGCCGCGACCATATGTGGGACCTGACGCGGTATGCCCTGGACTTCTTTCGCGACCACCTGCCCTTTGCGAGGATGAGCCATCACGATGAGCTGACCTCGGCCCCCGACGATTACTGCTTCGCCCGCCCGGGCCATGTCTACGCCATCTACCTGCCCTCCGGGGGGACGACGGACCTCGACCTGGGCCGGACGACGGCGACCTTCCAGATCCGCTGGTACGACCCGCGGCACGGCGGCCCCCTGCAAATGGGTACGCTGGCCTCGACCACCGGGCCGGGCCGGGCCAACATCGGCCAGCCGCCGGAGCATACCGACAAGGACTGGGTGGCCCTGGTGCAACGCACAGAGCGATAAGCGGGTGGACTATCCGTAAAATACCTATTGCAGGCGCAGCGATGCGCCTTATAATGAGCCCTCGTCATAGTCTGAAGTTGCGCGAATCGACCTTTTGGAGACGATATCCATGGAACAGACTGCCGAATTACAGGTCAACCTGTTTCGGGAGCAACTACCCTCGATGGACGAGATTCGAACGCTGTCCCATCTCGTCCACTCCAGCGAGGTGAGCCAGCACCGGTTTACCGAGCAGGTGGAGCAGAATCTGGGCAAGACCTCGCCGCTGACGGCACTGGAGGCCGGGATCGGCCTGTTCATTCTCGGACGCTATGCCCCGGCGGTGGAGAAGTTGCAGAAAGGCCAGGACTGCAAGGAGAAGTTCATGTACCTGGCGTTCGCTTTGCGCCAGGCGCGGCGGTACGACGAGGCGCTGCAAAGCCTCCAGCGGGCCAAGGACGCCGGGGCGGAGGCCCTGAACGTCAGCCTGGAGAAGGCGGCAACCCACCGGCATGCGGGCAACCTGGAGGCCGCGGCCAAGGAGCTGCGGGCCTGCGCGAACTTCGAGAACATCAGTGCCGAGTACCACTACCAACTGGCCCGTCTGCTGGAAGTCCAAGGCGAGTATGACAAGGCCATCACCAACTACAAGAAAGCCCTGGATCTGGCCCCCGCGCACCAGCGGGCCCTGTTCCACCTGGCCTACCGGTACGATCTTTCCGGGCGCGAGGACGAGGCGATCGAGCACTACAAGCAGGTGGTCGGCAACTCGCCGGCGTACGTCAGTGCCCTGCTGAACCTGGCGGTGCTGTACGAGGACCGGAGCGAATTCGAAAAGGCCAGCGCCTGCGTCGACAAGGTCCTCGAATCGCATCCGAACCACCCGCGCGCGACGCTTTTTTACAAGGACGTCGAAAGCTCCAAGACCATGTTCTACGATGAGGAGCGGGAAAGGAAGAGGAGCCGTAAGAACCAGATCCTGGAGACGCCGATCTCCGATTTCGAGCTGTCGGTCCGCAGCCGCAACTGCCTGCGGAAGATGAACCTGCGCACCTTGGGCGACCTGCTCAACATCACCGAGGCGGAGCTGCTCTCCTACAAGAATTTCGGCGAGACCTCGCTGCGGGAGATCAAGGCGGTCCTCGATCAGAAGGGCCTGCATCTGGGCCAGGCGCTGGAGGACAAGCAGCTTCAACCGGACGAGCCGGAGCCGCAGGGCACGCCGGAAGACCGGGGCATGCTCAACAAGGCCATCGACGACCTCCAGTTGTCGGTCCGCGCTCGCAAGTGCTTGCAGAAACTCAACATACGCACGCTGGGCGAGTTGACCCGGACCACGGATGCCGAGTTGCTCGGCTGCAAGAACTTCGGGGTCACCAGCCTCAACGAGATCAAGCGGATGCTGTCCGGTTACGGCTTGTCGCTGCGGAGCCTGGAGTGAACCAGGTGACTGAAGAAAGTCCCAAGCACCAAATCACAAGGAAATTCCAGATTCCAAGCACCAAATCACAAACACACCGCGCCAGCGGGGAGATCAATCTCAAATCCAAAGCACCAAGGCTCAAAACGCCGGCCCCGCGTGGCGGAGCCGTTTGGAATTTTGGGTTTTCTTCCGTTTTGAATTTGTTTGGGATTTGGTGCTTGGAATTTGGTGCTTCCGCCCTTGGCGGCGTCCTGTGAGAAACGCTCTCGTCTGGAGTGCAGTCGTCTCATCGTGCCTGCTCGGCGTGCTGGTCCTGCTGCGCGGCTGCGCGGAACAGCCGACCGTCCAACCGACACCACAGATGGGTATCGAGTCGCGGTTCTGGGTCCGCGTGCTGCTGCTGAACGACGTCACCGAGTGCACGATCGAGGTCCCGTCCGGCTTCCGGATCGGGCCGGCCGGCCCGGACGCGAACGCCCCCATGGCGGAACCGGCGATGAAACCCCTGGCGAGCCCGGCCAAGGTCCGCCTCGCCGACGGCCGACTGGTCCTCGATACGATTCCGCTGGCGGGCAAAGAAGTGGTATTCAGCCCGGAGACACCCCACGTTTTCGGCCTGAATGGCGAGCGCTGGCGCGGCAAGCTGACGCTGACCGTCAATCCCGACGGGCGGTCGTTCGATGCCGTCAACCAGGTGCCTCTGGAGCCCTATCTGGCCGGCGTCGTCGGCAAAGAGATGGACAAGGATTGGACGCCGGCGGCGTTGCAGGCGCAGGCGATCGCCGCCCGGACCTATGCCCTGTTCATCAAGAACCGCTTCGGGGCCAAGCGCCACTACGATGTCCGGCGGACGCAGGCCAGCCAGGTGTACGGCGGCGTCGACGCCGAATCTCCGTCGGTCTGGGACGCGGTCAACCGCACCTGCGGCCGGATTCTCGTCGCGCCGGACCTCCTGTTGCAGGACGCCCGCCCGGCGGCGGGGATTCCCGGGCTGTTTCCGGCGTATTACAGCTCCACCTGCGGCGGCCATACGATCCACAGCGAAGCGGTCTTCGGCGATTCCTATGGACCGCTCCAGGGCGTCCCGTGCCCGTACTGCAAGGACGTGGCCCGGGTGCGGGTGTTCCACTGGCCGATGGCGACGTTCGACCGCGCGACCGTCACCGAACGGCTGTCGAAGAAGTATCCCAAGCTGGCCGCACTGGGCGAGATCACGGATCTGGCCGTCGCAGGCGAGAGTAACCACGGATCGTTCTCCCGCCTGACGAAGATCCGGCTCACCGGCGCCACCGGCAAAACGGACGTGCTGCGTGGCGAGGACCTGCGTCTGACCCTCGATCCGAGCGGGCGCGAGTTCAAGAGCACCCTCTGCCGGATCATCGCCTGGGGCGACGGCTGGGCCTTTGCCTCGGGTCGCGGCTGGGGCCACGGCGTCGGGATGTGCCAATGCGGGGCCGAGGGAATGGCCCGGCGGGGCCACGAGGTCGAGGCCATCCTGGGGCACTACTACCCCGGGGCGGCAATCGTGAATGTCTACTGAGATGGACACGTGAGACAAACGGGATTTATAGGACAGAGCAACGGAGCTGTCATGGCACACTTCGAAGTACTTGGCCGCGATTCGCACAGTGCCGCCCGGCGGGGCGTCTTGACGACCGCCCATGGGACGGTCCAGACGCCGGCGTTCATGCCGGTGGGCACCGCCGGGGCGGTCAAGGGGATCACGCCCGAGTACCTGGAGGCCGCGGGCGCCGAGATCGTCCTGGCCAACACGTATCACCTCATGCTCCGGCCCGGGATCGACACCATCGCGGCGCTCGGCGGTCTGCATCGGCTCATGGCCTGGAACCGGCCCATCCTGACCGACAGCGGCGGCTACCAGGTCTTTTCCCTCGGCGAGCTGACCCGGATCGACGATGAAGGTGTCGAGTTCGCCAGCCACATCGACGGGACCCGCGTCCGCCTGAACGCGGAAATCGCCACGGAAATCCAGTGCCGCATGGGGGCGGATATCATCATGTGTTTCGATGAATGCGCCCGCCTGCCGGCCGACGCCGCCCAGCTCCGCCAAGTCGTGGACCGCACCGTTGCCTGGGCAAAGAGGTGCAAAGCGACGCTGATCGGAGAACAGAAGACAGAGGACGGAAGACGGACAACCGCAGACGGCGCCGTCCTCCGTCCTCCGTCTTCTGTCCTCGGTCGTCCTCTCCTCTTCGGCATCGTCCAGGGCGGGACCGACCTGGACCTGCGGCGGGAATGCGCCGAGCGGATCGTGGAGATCGGGTTCGACGGGTACGCCCTCGGCGGCCTGAGCGTCGGCGAAGGCCACGCGGAGATGGTCAAGACGGTCCGATATACCGCCCCGCTGTTGCCGGACGACCGGCCCCGCTACCTCATGGGCGTCGGCATGCCGGCGGACATCCTGGCGGCCGTCCTGGCGGGCGTGGACATGTTCGACTGCGTGCTGCCCACCCGCAACGGGCGCAATGCCTTCGCGTTCCTGCCCGGCGGCGCCCTGCGGCTGCGCAACAGCATGCATACCGACTCCACCGAGCCGGTCCAGCCGGACTGCGATTGCTACTGCTGCCGCCACTTCACCCGCGGGGCCATCCGCCACTTCTTCAATGCCGACGAGATGCTCGGGCCCATCCTGCTCTCGATCCACAACCTCAGATTCTATCAGAGACTTATGACCGACATTCGCCTGCATATCGAGCAGGGCGACTTTGGCATTTGGGCGATCCAGGAACTCGAAAGATACGTAGAGTCCTATAAGTAAGGTGGGCCGTGCCCCCGATCTCCACCGGCGCGGATCGTCACAGGCGAGACCCGCCGCGTCACCCCTTGTGAGGGGTGTGGCCGGAATAGGGTGGCGGTTCATCTTCTGACAGCTTTCGCGCGGGGCCATGCTCCCGAGCGGCGCAGCCTCTTGGTAGGTTGGGCGTCCTTGCCCGACTTCTTTGGCGAGCGAGGACGCTCGCCCTACGAAGAGGCCGAATCCGCCACTGCCTTCCGGCTCCAGCGTGCCGCGCGCTGGTTTGTAGTGTGCTCGTAAGAGCATAAAGAGAGAAATGCTGTACGAATTCTGTCTCCCCCTGCTTTCCTTTCTATGCTCTTACGAGCACACTACAAACCGGGGGCCTTTGGCCCGGTGCCATCTGCCCCCACAAAACGTAGTCGCCCACGGGTGACTGGTGAGGCTCGAATCTCAATTGAATTTGACATTCTCGCCCTTTTGATATAGTCTGTCCCGTTTCTGTGTCGTTATAGGAAAGGACGCTACATGGATAACGTGTTGATACTCGCGCAGACAGGCGCGCCGGACGCTCCGGCGCGGATCGGCTCGGAGCCGGTGGACGGCAACGGCCAAGCGACGACCGTGGCGCCGGGCAGCCCCAACGCAGGGCCTCAGGATGCCGCGCCGAGAACGGGATCACCCTGGATGCAGATGCTGCCGCTGATCCTGATCTTCGTCGTCATGTACTTCCTGCTGCTGCGCGGTCCGCGCCGGCAACAGCAGCAGCAGAAGCAGATAATTCAGTCGCTCAAGAAGAACGACCGGGTCCGGACCATCGGCGGGATCTATGGGACCGTCATGGACGTCAAGGGCGACGAGGTCGTGCTGAAGGTGGATGAAGCCACCAATACCAAGATCCGGGTCAGCACCTCGGCCATCAGCAAGAACCTCGCCCAAGAGGGCAAGGAGTAGGTATTTACAGTTTACGATTTATGATTTACGATTTTGGGTTTGTGGTTGAAGGCCTCCCGAGTGGCAGTCTCTGCGTACAGATCGTGATTTCCAAATCATAAATCATAAATCGTAAATCATAAATTCTAAGGGCGGTTTTATGAGCAGAAATCTGGTGCCGAAGTTCGTTCTGATTCTCGTGCTGGTGGCGGTGGCGGTGCTGACGTTGTATCCCCCGAGCGCCACGCTGAAACCCGGAATCGATCTGGCCGGCGGAACAAGCCTGATCTTTGCGATCGACACGGAGGGCCTGTCCGCCGAGGAAGAGCAGGACCTGGCCCAGAAGATGATCACGGTCCTGCGGCGGCGCGTGGACCCGGCCAATATCCAGAATCTCGTCTGGCGGCCGCTGGGCAACACGCGGTTCGAGATTCAGATGCCTCTGTCCAGCAAAGAGACGCAGGTCAAGCGGGATGAGTTTCAGGCGGCGATGGAGGCGCTGGACCGCAGGAACGTCAATCCGGCGGTCATCATGCGCGCCCTGAAACTGCCGGTGGACCAGCGGAGCGAGGAATTCACGCGCTTCGGCCAGGGGGACCCGAACCACCTGAAGATCCTCACCGACCTGGCAACCGCCCACGACGAGCGGCAGCAGGCGCAGCAGCAGCGCGACGCCCTGACCGCGCAGATCCAGGCCGCCGGGGAGAGGATCAAGGCGGCCAGCCTCGATCTGGCCCGAATCGACGCGAATCGGCGCGACTGGGGCAAGCTCAACGACGAGGCCCTGACGAAGACCCTGACCGATTTTCTCGGTCCCCAGGCCCAAGAGGCGAGCCTCGCCCTCGTGCGGACCTACATCCGGGATCGCATGACGCTGGCGGAGGTCCTCAACCAGTTGGCCGGCCAAGGGGGATTGAATGAGAAATACACGGAGGCCAGGAAGCAGATCGATCGACTCAGCCTCACCCAGGAACGGATCACCTACGCTCTGGAGCTGACGCCCCCGTCGAAACGTGCCGGCGAGATCGCCCGGATCAAGTCCCAGTATCCGGACCGGGCGACGGAAATCGACCGCGCGGTGGCCGCCTACGATGGCTATCGGCCGTTCCAGGGCCGCTTGGACGATCCGGCCGACCTGCGCCGCATGCTCAAGGGCGCCGGCGTCCTCGAATTTCGCATCCTGCCGACGGTGGGCCGGCCGGAGCTGAGCACCGCCGAGATCCAACGGTACCAGGAAGGCCTGACGACCAAGGGCCCCCAGGCCGGCTCCGACAGCCAGTACAAGTGGATCGAAATCGAGAATATCGAGGAGTGGAGCCAGTCCGGCGCGATCGTGGGCCAGTTCGGCGAGAAATACTACGTCCTGGCCAGCCACCGGCCCGATGAAACCATGTTGCACCGCGCGGGGGCCACGCGTGAGTGGAAGCTCGAGAGCGCCAGTCCCACGCACGACGAATACGGCCGCCGGGCCATCGCCTTCACGCTCGACCTCAAGGGCGGC
>VGYL01000229.1 GCA_016872975.1 Planctomycetota bacterium | reverse complement strand
CCGTGTAAGTCAGATCCGCCGGGACCTCCTGCTTCTGCGCGTTATACGTCTCGTATTCGATGCCATTCTTCTCGGCCAGCGGCCGGGCGATCCTCGTCAGGGCCGCCAGCCGGTTGTCGTCCACGTCGCCCGCGAAGACGCTGACGCCTTCGATCCCCTGGCAGATGTTGCGGATGACGTGCATCATGCCCATCGGCCCGCCGGCGCCGACGACGTTGACGCGGTCGCCGTGGCGGATCTCGCCGGTCTTGGGGATGGACTTCATGGCATCGGCCGGGTCCGAGCCGGTGGTGCCGATGATGCGAATCCCGCCGTAATGGACGCGGCCCACCATCGTCATCACCGGCCGGCCGAAGCGCTCGCCGTTGAGGACGATGTTCAACAGGCCGTTGGCGGCGACCTTCGCGAACAACTGCTCCACGCGGGGGGCGTTGCCACCGAAGTAGAGCACGTCGTCGTAGGCCGCGTCTTCCAACTCCTCGATCCGCCGGGCGGGCGTCACCCGGGCGCCCAGATCGGCCGGCGGCGTCAGCTTGGAAAGCCAGGTGATCTTCGCGGGTGTCCCGTAGCGCCGAAACAGATTGCTCATCCAGCCTCCGGAGACTTGGGCATCCGCGACGATCAGCATCCGGCCGCCTGCCTTGAGCGTGGTCCGCTCGTGGGAGACGTAGGCATCCTCGACGCACGCCCACGGCTCGGCCAGGGCGATGGCGGAGGCGGCCCGGTCCTCCCGGGCGGGGATGAGCATGGATTCGCCGTCAGGAGAGGTGATGACCCGCTCGTCCATCAGGACGTACTCCTGCAGGGCGCCCTCGAAGTTGTAGCCGAACGCGGCGTTGGAAGTAGCCGTGCGGACCCAGCGATAGTCGGTCTGGACGAGGTACCGCTCGCCCGGCTTGTGTCTTTCGACACCCGGTCCGACCGCGACGATCCGCACCACCGTCTCATGTCCCGGCACCGTCGGCGCTTCCTCCGGCACGTAGCTGGGAATCTCCTTAAGGATGTCAAGATCGACACCCGCCACGACCGGGCCCTTGCGGACGTGCCCGGTAAACTGCTTGAGCAGCTTCAAATCCGAAAAGCACAAGCCCACGACTTCGACCCGTGCCAGGACCTGGTGCGGCCCGGGCTGGAACACGTCCTTGTCCTTGTTCAGAACAAGCTGGTCCGGCCCGACCAACTGCACCGCATACTGTTTCGCAGGTATCTTCTCGTTCATGGATATCTTCCATCCTTGTGGTCGAAGCTCAAGGCTCTCAAACCACTGAGTTTCACCTCCGGGTGGCAGTCTCAAAGCCTCCGGCTTTGGGGATGGCCTGACCGCCGTTGGTAGTGTGCTCGCAAGAGCATAAGATAGCGTCTGACGACGCCACTACGAACCAAGGCCTACCGGCCTTGAGGATGCCACTCGGGATTCTCGGATCTTCCCCTGGAGACGCGATCATCGTGTCAGCCTCAGGATGTCTTCGGGCGAGGCCGCATCGTTGAGTCCGCCCAACGTATCCTCCTGTCGTGGTTTCAGGGTCGCGCCGATCTCTTCGAAGAAGGCGTTCTTCCGCTCGGCGGTCCCGAAGTGCCGGTCCGTCCAGGGACTCGTGTAGCCTAAGCCGCACTGCCGCTGGAGCACGGAATGGGCATAGACGATGTAGGCGCTTTTCCGAAAGACCGGCAGCAGGGGGGCCAGCTCCTCGGTATTGAAGTCGTCGACGAACTTCTGGCCGGGACTGTTCATCTCGGTGCCTTCGACCACGACCAGGTGTCGCCGCTGGGCGACTTCGACGACGCGATAGAGATTCTTGACCTTCTGGTCCTGCGAACCCGGCGTGTAGTTGCGGTCGGGAATCACGTTGAGTGCCACGGCCCCCGTGCTCATCGCGACATCCAGAAGCTCCTCGATGGCCTGCTCGCCGTCGCTGGTGCCATCGAGCCACGTGTGGACGGGCATCCCGCCGGCGGCCAGGATGAAGCGGTTCGTGTCAGCCATCAGGGGAAACGAGCCGCTGTCGGGCTGGACATAGCCGACGCCGCCGCGTTTCATCGTCTTGGAGCGGATCGTATTGAGCAGGTCCTTTCCCTCCGGTAGGCCGAGCTTTTTGGCGTCACCGCCCAGCTTCTGCGACCAGAACTCCGCCAGCTTGTCGCCCGGGCCGAAGATCTCCACGGCCTTGCGGGCGTAGGCGAGGCACATGTGCCGCTCCGTGGCGTTGCCCGCGGGCGTCAAGGTCAGGACATCCCGCTCGTAGTCCAGCTCGACGGGGCTGAGATGGCGGTTGACCCGCTGCATGAGGTCGCGGTTGCGCTGCTGGGCGGTCGCCTTGAGGCCCCGCAGGAACTCCCGCTGCGATGCGGGGACCTCGGCGTTGGGGAATCCCACGCCCATGTGGTACGAAATCCCCGGCTCGCCCGGGGAATTGATAACGCGGGTTGAGAACTCGGGCACGTAGACCCGCGTCTCCAGTCCGGCACAGCCTTTCAAATCGAGCAATCGGCACGCCGCGCGGAACTCGTCGAGCGCGTCCAGCACGTCGAAGTCCGTCGTCCCCACGACCGCCAGACCCGCCTTGCGGGCCAGCCACGCGAATTTCGTCGGCGAGTAGCCGTAAGTGTTGTACGAGAAGAACGTATGACAATGCAGATTCACGAACCGCCCGGTCTCGGGCAGTTCGATCTCACCGGCCTTCACTTTGTCCAGCAGCGACAGCAACGCCTGCTTTCGCTCATTACCATCAAAGCTGTCGAGCCTATTTTCCAGTTCCTGAATCAAGATGCTCCTCCAAACGTTCTGGCGAGCCAGTCAATCATGCGACAGGCAGACCTAGCCAATCGTCCCATGCGCTTGCGACGGGCCTTCGCCCTCATTGCTTTTGCCTCTTTCATTCTTGCCTCTCGGGCTCTCGCCTTCTTGATGGCAGAGGCACTTAGCTCGGCGAGACGCATCAGTATAGGCAAGTCTTCCTCCTTTGAGAATTCGAAGCGTCTGTTGCTGACGATTGAGATAGCGCCGTATACTTCCTTTCCCCATTTGAGTGGAGCCGACATTGCCGATTCCCCGGAATCGACAGCAGGTATGTAGTGACCGTTCCGCGCAGAACCGTCCAGGTCGGACGAAATATATGCCTTACAATCGTGAATCGCCAAACCGGTCAGACCTTCGCGAATTTCGAACGTCATGCCGCGCAGATCCTGATAACCTCTGGCTAGACCCAGTGTCCCCACCTCTCGCTCCACTCTCCAGTAGTTGCCATCTGATGTGAGGATGTTCACAAAATGCTTCTTCCCGTCACCGCCAAATAGTGCCAGCGACCCAGTAATGGTAGCGTCGAGAACTCTCGAATAGGACCTTGCCCTGCCAAGCCTGGTGGCGATGTCCACCAGGCCCGCGACCCTGCCCTCGCGGTCAAATCTCTCTTGTGCCAACTGGCACTGTATCACAGACGAAAGGTGTCCTGCCAAGAAGTTCAGGAAGATCTCGTCATATTTATCGAAGTTCCCCGGCTCTTTGTGCGGAACTCTGATGACGCCGATCACATCACGCCTGGCCCCAACGATCGGTACACACAGAAATCCTCTATGCTCATCGCTGTCGTTGTACTTATGTTTCCAGTCAAGGCGACCGTGTGCCATGCGCTCCGCCGGATCCTGCAGATTCTCAAGTCTGAGGGAATGCGCGTGTTCCCAGACCCAGCCTGTCAAACCCTCACCTTTATTGTAGTAAGCAGAATTCTCTTCTGCTTTCAGTTTCTCATAACTCGTCTTACGGAGGACGAGGTGTTCGCATCCCGAAGGCTCGTCTCGCTGTATGGTGAAGATCGAACAGTGCCTGGCATGAATCATCTCAGGAACGCTTTCTATCACCAATTCAAACAACTCGTCTACGCCACGAACGGTTGCTGCCCCAGCCATGAAATCCTCGAGTCTCTTGACTCGGCGCCAATCATAGAGCTTCTGAACCACACCGTTCAGGACATCTGTGAAGCTGGTTGCCGCAGCCTCGAGTTGGTGAAATTGCGTTTCATCCAAGTAAGTTGTCTGGTGGAATCTCACGCATAGATCACTGCTATCAGGTGGTCTCTCCTGGAGCGTTTGGGCGGTTCTGGCCAGAAGTCCGAGAGAGGGTTCGGCGGGAGTAACAATGTCCTTCCGTTCGCCCGTGTATCTGAACTGACCGCCAAAAAAGTACGCTACGGGGACTTCTCTCTTCCGTCCCTCCACATCTTGTCTCACGACAATGGGAGCGCAGAAATCCACCAAGCCCTGCTTGCAAACATAAAAGACAGGTCTTACCTGTCCGGTCCTTTCCAGATGTTCCTTCGCAACACATATTCCATAGAGATCACTGGCTCGGCACACTTGCAGGCCGGCTTTGGTCTTGCGAATTTCTTTACAGAAACTGCAATGGTTGAATTCAAATGTAAGTGGCACGGCCTTCTCGTCCAAGATGGCTGATGCGACCTCGATTCCTCGGGATTTCATGTCATCCGAAAACACATCGTGCAGTGCCTGTAAGTAGCTGAGATCTACAATGCTCGATATCTCGATTCCCGACATACCTCCTGTCATTCTGTCCTCTCCTTTCAGGTGCTCAGAGCACCGATCTGAAAGAGGGTAGCGCGACTCTTCTCCGGCGGGCAGATTGTATAGGTCATTTTGTCATCTCCTCGCGTTGTTTCGGAGACCACTATTGAGCTATTCGCGTGTCAAGTGATGACCTTGTACCATTCCTCCCAAGTCCGTCTATTCTGAGGTTGATACGTGTCGAGTCTGAACGAGTTGCGGATGACTGCGCGGGTCTCGGCGAGGCTCTTCAGTTGCCCGGTGGCCCGGGCCTGCATCAGGACGTTGCCGATGGCGGTGGCCTCGATGGGGCCGGTGACCACCCGGCGGCCGGTGGCGTCGGCGGTGAATTGGCACAACAACTCGTTCTGGATGCCGCCGCCGACGATGTGCAGGACCTCGATCGTGCGGCCGGTGACATCCTCGATGGCGTTGAGCACCGTCCGGTACTTGAGGGCCAGGCTCTCAAGGACCAGGCGCACCATCTGGCCCTTGTCCTGCGTGGGTTTCTGGCCCGTGTCGGACAGGCACTTGTTGATCCGCGCCGGCATGTCGCCCGGGGCGAGGAACTCGCTGTTGTCACAGTTGATGTAGCCGAAGAACGGTTTCGCCCGGGCGGCCATCTGCGCGAGATCACCATAGGCGAGGTCCTGGCCTTCCCGCTGCCACTGGCGTTTGCACTCCTGGACCAGCCACAGTCCCATGATGTTCTTCAGCAGGCGGATCGTGTTCTCCACGCCGCCTTCGTTGGTGAACTCGTACTGGAACGTCTTGTCGTTGACGATGGCTTGGGGCAATTCGACGCCCATGAGGCTCCAGGTTCCGGAAGAGAGATAGGCCCATCTGTCTCCGCCGGCGGGGACGCCCAGGACCGCCGAGGCGGTGTCATGCGAGCCCACGGCGATAACCGGGATCTTGCCGCAGCCGATTTCTTTGGCCACGCTGTCCGTCAGGTCCGCGATAACGGCCCCCGGCCCGATGACCTCCGGCATGATCTGCATGGGCAGGCCCAACTCGTCGAAGATCGGCCGGGACCACTGGCCCGTCCGCATGTCCATCATCTGCGACGTGCTGGCCATCGTGTACTCGCCAACGGCCGCACCGCACAGGAAGTACGAGAACAGGTCGGCCATGAACAGCAGCCGGTCGGTCCTGGCGAGCGTGGGCGAATTCGCCAGCCGCATCGCCAGGAGCTGGTAGAGCGAGTTGAGCTGCATGAACTGGATGCCGGTATTCTCGTAGACCCGCCGCTTCGGCATGATCGCGAAGGCCTTTTCCATCATGCCGTTGGTCCGGCTGTCCCGGTAGTGGTAGGGGGCTTCCAGCAGTTGGCCGTCGGCGCCGAGCAGGCCGAAATCGACGCCCCAGGTATCGACGCCGATCCCGGCGACCTGGCCATCCGCGGCCTTGGCCGCCAGGCCGATACCGGTCTTGATCTCCGCCAGCAGCCGCTGGAAGTCCCACCGCAGGGTATCCTGTTCCTGCACGGGCCCATTACTAAAGCGATGAGTCTGTTCCAGGGTGAGTCGACCGTCAGCGATCCGGCCCAGCATCACCCGACCGCTCTCCGCCCCCAGATCGACCGCAATGTAACTTGCCTTTTCAGCCATCTCCTATCCTTCCCGCAACCGAGTTTCTCCTGCTCGACGATGTGCGCAAACTTACCTACGGGATAGAGATTAAACGGCCCCAGAGAAAGATCGTCAACGGTAAAACGTGCTTGGCACGCCGTGGGCCGGAAGATTCTAATCGTTGTTGACACGCCGCTTGGCGTGCGTAGACTGGAGGTTGGCTGAGGTATCCGTGCCCTTTGAACGTTGTGGTATTGAATCCGGGAGTGCGATTATGGGTGTTTCCGATGTAAGGGGTTCCAGCGGGAGCAGACCCGATCAGCAGCTTCTCGATGAAGTTGTGAGCCGGACTGTGGCGGCGGCACACCCGATTCGCATCGTCCTTTTCGGTTCGGCGGCGCGGGGCACGATGGGGCCCGACAGCGATCTGGATCTCCTGGTCGTGGTGCGCGATGGCGTCCACCGCCGGAGAACCGCCCAGGCTATTTACAGGAGCCTCCGAGGGATCGGATTCGCCAAGGACGTGGTTGTCGTGACCGAAAGCGATATCCGGCAGTTCGGAAAGGACCCCTCTCTCGTCATCTACCCGGCCCTCAGCCAGGGCAAGGAGATCTACCATGTCGCAGGGTAGACCATCGCCAGGGACGCCACAGGACTGGCTGGCTCGGGCCAAGGGCGATTTGGCCCTTGCCCGTCTGCCACTACCGCAGAACGCGTTCTATGAGGATTTGTGCTTCCACGCCCAGCAAGCCGCTGAGAAGGCCCTGAAAGCGGTCTATCAGCATCACGGCTGGACGTTCCGATACACTCACGACTTGGAGGAATTGGTGACCGGTCTGGAAAGCAGGGGGCTTAGCGTGCCTCCGGAAGTGGATGATGTTATCGTCCTGACGAGCTTCGCGTGGGAAACGCGGTATCCAGGGCTCGGCGAGGCAGTGAGCGAGAAGGAATACCTTGACGCCCTACGCCATGCCGAGGCCGTTGTCGCGTGGGCTGAGAGGGAGATTGGCATGTAAGAACGTGTATGAAAAGTGGCACGGGCATCTTGCCCGTGGAGCTTGGTGGCATCGGCATCCTGCCGATGATTCATGGGCTGGAAGCCCGCCTTTGGCGGGCCCAACGCGGAATTATGCGTTGGGGGCCCCAAGCCCATGCCACGCCGGACCGCGCTTTCATACACGTTCTGAGGGGGCAGGCCCCCAGACGGGCAAGAACCGGATGAACAGTATTTCTTGTTGCCTTGGCCGATGCGGCGAAGTATCATTTTCACATCAGGCGAAGGAGAATCGGATGCTGGGAGTGCAAGAGTAAAGACAGACAACCGAGGCATGGTGGCAACCGCGATGACTGCTCCCGCCGCAAGACGTGGCCCAACAGCCTGTCGATAAAGCGCTTAGCCCGCCATTCGGATCTGCTCGTCGGCGTGTTATGCCGACAGGAAGGCCCTACACGGCCTCTTACAAGCTCCAGCGGCTCGACCTTCTCGATACATACCGGGGGAAGACGTTCTCAACGCTTCCGAAGGATGTCCAAAACAAACTCGAGGACTCCATCCTTCGTTCCTTCGAGTTATCTGACAGCAGCGGCGACATCCATTTCATCGTCTTCGAGCGTCTGAACACGGGCGGGGTCAAGCTCAACGACATGGAAATCAGAAACTGCCTGTACCGTGGAACGTTGAATAGCCTAATCAAAGAGCTCGCCCGTGACACCAATTTCATCACGGCCGTAAACCAGCGCAAGTTCGAACGAAGAATGCAGGATCGTGCCCTAGTTCTTCGGTTTCTTGCATTCTACGAGCGAACTCATCTCAAGTGCACCCTTGGGCTCAAACGGTTCTTGAATGAGTTTCTGTCCACATACCAGAACTGCCCTAATGACAAGGCTCGTGAGTACCAGAAAGTCTTCGAGAAGTGCATGAAGGCTTCCCTTACCGTTTTCGGTGACACAGCCTTCCGCCTGAAGAGTGACATCGCGAAACCAGGGAAGTTCAGCTCCGGCGAGTGGTCGACCAGACCCAACGCCGCGATCTTTCAGGTGGTGTCCACGTCCTTCCATAGATACGATCTCGGTCAAATCACCCAAAAGGCCGACTGCATCTATGAGGGCTACGTTGACCTAATCAATTCCGACACAATGTGGGTGGACCGGGTTCGGCGCGCAACAGGTGAATCCACTCGCCTCAAGTACACCTTTGACACATGGCTTGAGCGACTCGACGAAATAATGCGCACGAGCCAACCCCAGGATGCGCGCCGGGCGTTCTCTCGACAGTTGAAAAAAGAGATGTTCGAGGCCAACCCGACGTGTAAATTATGCCGGAACAAGATTTCCCTAATCGACGATGCGGTTATCGATCACGATTCAAGGTACTGGCTCGGAGGCAGGACCATTCCCGACAACGCAAACCTTGCCCACCGAATCTGCAACTTGAAGAAAGGCTAACCAAGCGTTGTAGCCGCCCGTCACGGCCTGCAATTCTGCCCTCGCGGGCAGACAAGCCATGCTGGCGGCTAAGCGCTGTGTTAGTCGCGTCCTCACTTTGAGCAGCTATGGTATAGACAGGCTAGATGGAGTGTCCACAATGCGTCACGTTTGGCAATTACAGGAAGTCCAGAACAAATTCAGCGAAGTCGTTGAGCCGTAGGAGGTGAAGCATGTCGATCTCGACGTGTGAGGGCATTGTGGAAAACGTGAGGTACTCCCGGTTGTCAAGACCACATTCTTAGATCTTTAAGGTAGAATACTGTAGTAGTAGCATCTTCTTTCTTTTTGCTTCTTTTTCTTTCTTGTTAACACCTGTTACATT
>VGYL01000228.1 GCA_016872975.1 Planctomycetota bacterium | reverse complement strand
TTGCCCCACCGCTTTCCTTGGGTCCGGCTTCCCGGTGGGGCAAGCCCCACCCTACAACCACACGTTGCCCGGCGCGAGGCACATCGGCGAAACGACGGGTGCGGCGCGATTACCGGTTTTGTCCGTCAACATTCATAAGGCGGAACTCCGAACGGCGGAAAACGCCGGCAGCAGGCCCCGCACGCGTTTCCGAGCTTGCTCCTCAAGATTCGTCAAGCGACGACTCGGGAAGCAATGTCCATCAGAAGCGGGAGTTGAGGTACACCTGCTTTCCGAAAATGCTGTGGAAATTTGGGGGGGACGGGGGTACGCTGTTTCCGGCCGTGACGGTGCCTCACGACACGATCGTCGCAACCGTCGCCGTGGACGGACATAACGAATAGACAGGGGTTCGGCAATGGAAGCAGCGTTTGCAGTGCCGCAGTCGCAGGACCGCGTCCGCTACAACAATCCGTTCATCTGGCTGATCTGCTCCGTCGCGGCCCTGGGCGGCCTGCTCTTCGGCTGGGACTGGGTCGTGATCGGCGGGGCCAAGCCGTTCTTCGAGCCGTACTTCAACCTGCCCGAGATCGCCGTCCGGTGGGGCCAAAATCCCGTGGCGCGGCTGCTGGGCCTGAACACGGAGGCGGCCCTGAGCGGCTGGGCCAATAGCTGCGCCCTGCTCGGTTGTCTGGCGGGCGCGATCCTGGCGGGCGGGCTGAGCGACAAGTTCGGGCGCAAGCGCATGCTGATCCTGGCGGCGTCCCTGTTCGCGATCTCCTCCCTGCTGACCGGCTGGGCCGGCAGCTTCAACCAGTTCATCGTCTGGCGAATCCTGGGCGGCGTGGCCATCGGGATGGCGTCGAATCTCTCGCCGCTCTATATCGCCGAGGTCGCCCCGGCTGCGCTGCGCGGGCGGCTGGTGACGTTGAACCAGTTGACGATCGTCTTCGGCATCCTCGCCGCCCAACTGCTGAACCTGACGATCGCCGAGAAGGTGGCCGACGGCGCCACGGTGCAGATGATCGCCCAATCGTGGAACGGCCAGTACGGCTGGCGCTGGATGTTCACGCTCGTCGCGGTCCCGTCGGCGGCGTTCTTCCTCTTTGCCTTCTTCGTGCCGGAGAGTCCGCGCTGGCTGGTCAAGAACGGCCAGGACGACCTGGCCCGCCAGGTGCTGGCGCGGATCGGCGGCGAAGCGTACGCCCAGGCCCAGACCGCCGACATCCGCAAGACCATCGCCGCCGAGGAGGTCGCCCGCGTGCCCTTGCGGACGTTGCTGCAGCCGAAGCTGAAGCGGGTCCTGCTGATCGGCTGTGGCCTGGCGGTCCTGCAGCAGTGGAGCGGGATCAACGTGCTGTTCAACTACGCCCAGAACATCTTCCAGGGCGCGGGCTTCGGCGTGAATACGGTCCTGCTGTTCATCGTGATCACGGGCCTGGTGAACCTGCTCTTCACGTTCGTCGCGCTGGGGACGGTGGACCGCTGGGGCCGGCGGAGTCTGATGCTGTTCGGCTGCGCGGGCATCGCCGCCTCGCACGTGCTGATCGGCCTGGCCTACGCGCTGCAGCTCCAGGGTCTGGCCGTGCTGCTGTTTGCCCTGGCCGCCATCGGCTGCTATGGCATGTCGCTGGCGCCGGTGACCTGGGTCCTGATCTCGGAGATCTTCCCGAACCGCATCCGCGGCACGGCGATTTCCGTCGCGGTCTCCGCTCTGTGGATCGCGTGCTTCGTCCTGACCTACACCTTCCCGATCCTCGAACGTGGCATTGGGACGGGAAACACGTTCTGGACCTACGCGGGCATCTGTATCGTGGGCTTCCTCTTCATCCGCGCCTTCGTGCCGGAAACCAAGGGCAAGTCGCTGGAAGATATCGAACGACAGTTACTGAAGGAATAATGGAATGATGGAGTATTGGAATACTGGGTGGCGGGAGGCACCTCCTTCCCCATTATTCCATCATTCCAATATTCCATTATTCCAGTCTCACTTTGGAGGTAGGACGCTATGAATCCTGCAGTCGCGTTGTTCTGGCTGAGTTGTCTGTCGGTGGCGCCGCTGGCGGCGGCCGAGTCGGCGGACGTGCTGGTGTACGTGGGAACCTATACCGGTAAGGGCAGCGAGGGGATCTACATCTATCGCTTGGACGCCTCGACCGGCGCCCTGAAACCGGTCGGCAAGGCGACCGGGCTGAGTAATCCCTCATTCCTGGCCCTCGACCCGAAAGGCCGCGCCGTCTATGCGGTTCGGGAAGCGGGCGGGCCGGTCGGCGGGGTCGTGGCCCTGTCCCGCAATCGGGCGACGGGCGAGCTGACGATCCTGAACGATCAGCCCTCGGGCGGGCGGGGGCCGTGCTATGTGGCGGTGGACCGGGAGGGACAGTTCCTCCTGGTCGCCAACTACGGCAGCGGCAGTGTGGCCCTGCTGCCCATCGCCGCAGATGGCCGCCTAGCGCCGGCGACCAGTGTGATGCAGCACGAGGGCTCCAGCGTCAACCCGGCCCGGCAAAAAGCACCGCACGCCCATGCCTTCGTGTTCGATCCCGCGAACCGCTTCGCCTTCGCGCCGGACCTGGGCATCGACAAGATCATGATCTACCGCCTCGACCGCGCGAACGGCAAACTGGTGCCCAACGATCCGCCCTTTGCCCAGTGCGAGCCCGGCTCGGGTCCCCGGCACTTCACTTTCCACCCCGACGGCACGCGCGCCTACGTGATCGAGGAGCTCAGTTGCACGGTCACCGCGTTTGCCTATGACGGCGCGACCGGCGCGCTGAAGACCGTGCAGAGGATCAGCACGCTGCCGAAGGATTTCGAGGGAAGGAATACCTGTGCCGAGGTCCAGGTGCATCCCTCGGGCCGATTCCTGTATGGCTCCAATCGCGGACATGACAGCATTGCCTGCTTCACGATCGACGGCCGGACCGGCGCGCTGCGCGCGACCGGTCATGTCTCCACGCAGGGTCGGACGCCGCGCAACTTCGCGCTCGACCCATCCGGCACGTTCCTGCTGGCCGCCAACCAGGATACGAACACTGTGGTCACGTTCCGCATCAACCAGGACACCGGCGAGTTGACCCCCACCGGCCAAGTATGCCAGGTGCCCACGCCGGTGTGCTTGAAGATGGTGAAGCCGTAGCATGGGCGTCCCGCCCATGAGTATCACGGGCGTCCCGCCCGTGCGGCCAGGGCCAGGGCCTGTCCCCGCGAAGGTGGGGAGGGCTCAGGAACTCAGGCGTTAGCGGCATTGTCTCCTGCGACAGGAGAGCATATATTAGGACGATGAGGTGCGACCGCTCGTGAGTCGTACGGCCATACTGGCCTGTCTGCACGGGCGCTCGCGCCCGTGATACGCATGGGCAAGATGCCCATGCTACTGGGAGGAGCACGATCATGAGAACGCAGTGCAGTATGCTGGTTCTGCTGATGAGCATCATCAGTGCGGGGGCCATGGCGGCGGAGCCTGCCTTTCTGCGGCGGTCAGTGGGCGATGTTCAGGAGCAGGCCATCGACCTGAGCACCGCGACGGCTCGCTACAAGCCGCTCTTCGGCGCGGGAGACCCGAACGTCCACAACGTCAAGGGCCTCGTGCGCTTCGGAGAGCTGACCGTCGAGCCCGGCGGCGGCAGCAAGACCGTAAGCCATGCGGATGCCGAGGGGATCGTTTTCGTCCTGGCGGGCGGCGGCACTCTGCACTATGGGCAGGAGAAGGTCCCGGTGAAGGCGAATGATTTCGCCTATCTGCCCGTCGGGATCGAGTATGGCGTCTCGAACGCGGCGCCGGAGCCGCTGCGGGCGCTCGTGATGATCTCCCGAATCCCCGAGGGGGCCCAGGTCGCGCCGACGCCGAGCTTGATGATGGCCAATGCCGACGATGTGCGACTCGAGGTCCTGCCCAGCCATGGACCGACTGCCCAGTTCAAGTTGCTGCTGGGCACCACACGCAGCACGCGCGACAAGCTGGCGGCCTCGCAACGGATCAGCAGCCTCTTTCTCATGGACTTCGCCCCGGGCGGTACAAATATCCCGCACCGGCACAGCAAGGAAGAGGAGCTCTATTACGTCCTGTGCGGTCACGGCGACATGGTGGCGGGCACCGACGCGGCGCGAAAGGAGATGCGCTACCCGGCCCAACAGGGCGACGCCTTCTACTTTGCCCGCGGCACGCTCGTCGGGTTCTACAGCAGCGGCACAGAAGGCGAAGACCACGCCCAGATCCTGGCGGTCCGCTGGCCCACGCCAACCGATCGTTGAACGGCTGCGGTTGCGAAGCTCGTCACGTAGGACGTCAACCGTCGGACGAAACGAGCCGCGCAACCGCATGACGACAAACGTAACGAAAGACGAGATTGACATGAACCGGCGTGAGTTCCTGAAGCAATCGACGAGATGGGCGGGCATGGCGGCGGCGGGCATGGCGCTCAATCCCGCCCGGACCTGGTCACGACCGACCCGGCTCAAGATCACCGACATCCGCGGCTGCACCGTGGCCTCCAACTATGACTATCCCCTCATCAAGGTCTACACGAACCAGGACGTCTACGGTCTGGGCGAGGTCCGCGACGCGGGCCATCTGGGCCAGGCGCTGATTCTCAAGCCCTACCTGGTCGGCAAAGACCCGCTCGACATCGAAGGGATCATGGAGAGTCTCCGCCCGTACTCGGGCCACGGCCGCTTCGGCGGCGGCTTCAGCGCCGTCGATATGGCCCTGTTCGACATCGCCGGCAAGGTGCTGGGCGTCCCCGCGTACAAGATCCTCGGCCAGAAGGTGCGGGACCGGATTCCTGTCTATGGCGACACCAACGCCAGCCAGGACCCCAGGATCCTCGCGCAACGAGCCAAGATCCGCGTCGAAACCTGGAAACTCAAACACCTCAAGATCGATCTGGTGCCCCGGCTCCTCAAGGGTAGAGAGGGCGCGTTCGAGAATGGCGTCGTCTCGGACAAGGGCATCGAGTACTGGGCCGAGTACGTGGAAGCCGTCCGGGACGCCATCGGGTACGACATCTCCCTGGGCGCGGACCACTTCGGCCGCATGACGGTGGCCTCTGGCATCCAGTTGGGCGAAGCGATGGCCCAGCCCCGCCGCAAGCTGGCCTACATCGAGGATGTGATTCCCTACAGCGCCCCCAACGCGGTCGAGATGATGCGACAGATCACGGAGAAGTCCCCCACGCCGACCCTGGGCTACGAGGACCTCTTCGGCCTGAGCGGATTTCGCCCGTTCATCAGCGAAGGGGCCGTGAGCATGGTCCACCCGGACATGGAGACTTCCGGCGGTCTCCTGGAGACGAAGAGGATCGCCGACCTCGCCTACCGCTACGGGATCAAGGCGATGTTCCATCACGCGGGCTCGCCCATCGGCGCCATGGCAAGCATCCACTGCGCATGCACGATCCACGACTTCGTCTGCATGGAGAACCATGCGATGGACATCCCCTGGTGGGACGACCTGGTGACCGGTCCGGCCAAACCGCTGATCCAGGACGGCCATTACACCGTGCCCGAGCGGCCCGGCCTGGGCGTCGAACTGAACGACGAGGTCGTGCAGAAGTACCTGCGGGAGCCCAAGTACCTGCACAAGGCCGGCTACTTCGAGCCGACCCCGGAGTTCGATGAGCCCCTCGACTGGCAGGAAGCCATCAAGAAGAGGATCATCGGCGGCTACACCGCCCGCGGGCCGTGGGTCCACATCGATGAGGAAGGAAACCTGGTCAACCGGGAGGATACGCGATGAGCCGCTTTGTTTATATGACAAGGAGCCATCGTCAAGGCCGGAGGCCTTGGCGATGCCACCCGTCGCCTTCGGGCGGGTCAAAGGATCTTCCGTTTGGAGTTCCGCCTTCAGGCGGGTCCGAAAAGTCTTCGGGCGCAGCCGGCTCCACCTTCTGCCCATGCGAAAGAGAAAAGGAGGGTCGGACGGTTTGACCCGCGTCAACGCGGTACTCCGAACAGCCTTCACCGGCCCAATTGGGATGGATACAGCAGTCAAACGGTGCGTGGTACGTACCCGACGAAATTTCGATATGGCACTGATAAAGGAGCATCTCATGAAACGATTTGTGCCGGTCCTGGCGTTCTTGTTCCCGATGGTTACGATGGGGTTGGCCGCGCAGAGCGGGGAGCGCGGGGCGCCCGAGGGCTGGACGACGGCGGCGCCGCGCGAGGAGATCCGGCCGCAGTTCGCGTTCGAGCCGAAAGGCGGGCCGGGCGGCACCGGCTGCTTCGTCATCCGCGCCGATGGGCGCGAGGGGCTGGACGGCTGGTGGCGCAAGACCTTCCCCGTCGAGGGCGGCAAGCACTACCGCTTCGAGTCCTTCTACAAGGCCAACGGCGTGCCGGTGCCGCGGCGCAGCATCGTGGCCAAGATCCACTGGCAGAACGACCAGGGCCGGTCGGTGCGGCTGGATGAGCAGCCGGTCACGGGCTACCTGCGCGGCGCCACCGCGATGGCGGAGACCGAGTTCCCCACCCCCAAGGCGACGAGCGCCGACGACTGGACGGAGCTCTCGGACACCTACCGCGCCCCGAGTGCCGCGACACGGGCGGTGATCGAGCTGCACCTGCAATGGGCGCCGAACAGCCAACTCCGCTGGAGCAGTGTGTCGTTCACGGAGTCGGACCCGCCGGCGCCGCGCGCCGTCCGGCTGGCCGCGGCCCATTTCCGGCCCCGGGGCGGCAAGACGCCGATGGACAACTGCCGCATGTACGAGCCGCTGATCGTCGAGGCCGCCCGCCAGAAGGCGGACCTCGTGGTCCTGGGCGAGGTCATCCCCAGTGTCGGTTTGGGCAAGCCGACGCACGAGATCGCCGAGCCGATCCCGGGCCCCTCGACCGACTACTTCGCCCAACTGGCCAGGACGCACAATCTCCACATTGTCTTCAGTCTCGATGAGCGGGACGGACACCTGATCTACAACACCGCCGTGCTGCTCGACCCGGACGGCAAGCTGATCGGCAAGTACCGCAAGGTCTGCCTGCCGCGCAGCGAGATCGACGCGGGCGTCGCCCCGGGCCATGACTACCCGGTCTTCGACACCCGGTTCGGCAAGGTCGGCCTGATGATCTGCTACGACGGCTTCTTCCCGGAAGTCGCGCGGGAGCTGGCCAATCGCGGCGCGGAGGTGATCGCCTGGCCGGTCTGGGGCTGCAACCCCCTGCTGGCCCGCGCCCGCGCGTGCGAGAACCACGTCTACGTCGTCAGCAGCACCTACGAGGACATCTCGCGCAACTGGATGCTCTCGGCGGTCTTCGACCACACGGGCGAGACGATCGCCCTGGCCAAGGAATGGGGCACCGTGGCGGTCGCTGAGGTGGACCTCAACCAGCGCACCAAGTGGGTGAGCCTGGGCGACTTCAAAGCCGAGATCCCCCGGCATCGGCCGATCGCAGAGCCGGAACCACAGCAGTGAACGAGCGCGGACGTCCAAAACCGATGTTGCTCCAGTGACAAGGGGAAGGTAAGAATCCCAAGCACCAAATTCCAAATCCCAAACAAATACAAATGACCAAAATCCAAAATTCAAAACGAGCCACCGGGCGGCGGGTGGCAGCGGCAAGCGCAGTTTTCGGAGCTTGCCGATGGTTTTGCGTCTGGACCATCGGCAAAGCCTCCGGCCTTGCCGCTGCCACCTATCCAGACGGTTACCCGATTCTGAGCCAGGCCCAATCTCTGCTGCTACAACCACCGGCGCCGGCGCAGCCGCCCAACCAGGCCGGTGCCGAGGATGCAAAGAACAACCGCGCCGGGCGCCGGGACAATATTGATGAAGGACTCACTGCCCCCGCCGGCGAAGCCCTGGACGTGAATCCCGACGCGAAGAGTCGCCGAGCCAAGGTCATCGAGGACATCCGCGTAGGTCTTGCCGGACTGGAGAGCGAACACGATCGAGAGCTCCTCGCCCGGATTGACGCCGTTGGACGCGACGGGCGGGTCCGAGTCCGCCGAGAAACCCACTGTGGCTACAAAAGGTGGGACCACGTTGTTGCCCCCCGGCAGATCGGGCGGGTTTGCCGGCGCGGAAAACAGGACGCCGGTGCCGTTGATGATGCTCGCGATGCCAAAAAGCGATCCGTCATCGAAGTACACATCGGTGAGCGCGGAGGCCTCCGGCCCGATGTTGTAGAAGCGGAAGCGGACGTTGTCGCCCTCCGGCAGGACCTCCAGGAAGAACTGGGCTTCCCCAATGGCGGCATCCCCCGCGCTGTTGTTCGTGATATTGAAGAACCCGTACGTGGGCCCGGCAAGAACCGGTGTTCCGGCCGTGAACACCGCCAGAGCCGCCAACAGGCCGACCAGTCTCGCACTGAGTCTCATGCATCATCCCCCTGTCCCTCCCTGGCAATGGAGCCGTCCCCTCGACGGCAAGAATGGAACACACACCGTTTCCCCGCGCAACGAGCAGTCAGAGACACGCTTCACTCGCTACTCGTATATGATTATATCCATTCCGGATCGCTAAATCTATTCGTGGAACTACGCGTTTTTCCCGTTCGCATCTGCCCCCGGCTCGGCCGAAGCACCCGCAGTTCTACGCATGCACCGGAGTTCCGCAAAATGGAGGTTGGGCCCGTTGTTCTTCTCGGACGGTAGCGGCAGGCTTCGATCCGGACGCACACGAATGGCCGAGACTGGGAACCGGTCCCAGATCGGCGCCGGCGTCTTGATCGCGGTGCTTCGGATTTCGGCTTGTCGCGCTGCGCTCAAGAGGGTCAGTCAGAAGTGGCACGGGCATCCTGCCCGTGGGCTCTTGTGGTATCGGCATCCTGCCGGTGATTCATGGGCTGGAAGGGGACCCCAAGCCGACAGGCGGAAACCCGGAATCTCAAGTTCCAAATTCCAAACCAATACAAACAGGGTCGTACCTCATGATATTGGTAAGACTTTCTTGCGAAAACGACAATCCAAGGCCGATTCTTGTACGGCATTGCGTTCCTCAGCCCAGATGTCACGCTGGAGGTCGCTGACATGGACCGGGTGACAA
>VGYL01000227.1 GCA_016872975.1 Planctomycetota bacterium | reverse complement strand
CCTTGTCATCAAAGGGTATCCAGACAGCCTACAACCGGTTATCCACAACCGGTAATTCTAATTGTCGCCGACCGGTAAGAATGATTGTCGCTGATCAAGCCTCTTTCCGTTTTCGCGCAGTTCGTGCATTTCGCGGCTTGAAACCGTCGCTCGGCCCTCGTCGCTTGTCGCTCGCAGGGCGGAGGCGGCAGTCGGTAGCCAGTAGTCGGTTGCTTCGACAGCCGAGGGCGGCTGTCCTACACCCTCTTTTCGTCTTCTTTCGTTTCTTTCGGCGAAGAGCAGTTGTCGGCCCAGAATCCGTGTTCATCCGTGTAAATCCGTGTCGGAAAGCAGTTGTCGGTAGTCAGTAGCCGGTTGTCGGTTGCGAATAGGGACAGGAATGTCACGCGATCACCCACAACCAGGGGATCATCTTACTTGTCATGGAGCTCCTGTGCAGAGCCGGCTTGGCTTATGGCTCCCCGATGAAGACAACGCTTTTCTCAAGGCGGGCACTCGGTGAAAGGCGCGGTGTCTTCCCGCTGGCGGTGGTGAGCCCCCGAACGCGCAGCGTCCGACACAGTTGGTACGGGAAGGGCCGTTCTGCCTGTTGGAAGTCTTTGCCGCCGTCGGGGTCGCTGAAGAAGTACAGGCCGTGGTAGTCTTTGGGGTGGTTCGCGTCATCGACGAAGAGTCCGTCGATGGTGATTTGTCGCGGCATGAAGCAGGGATAGCCGAAATCGTGCATGCCGTCGTTGCTGGTGTATATCATCTGCGGTCGGCTGGGAAGCCCGCTGTTGGGGATCCAGCGGCTGTTGCGGACGACGACATCGCCTTCCCAAGTGCTGCCGTAATCGCTGCGAAAATTGATGAGGGAGCCGCCGTACAAGGTCGAATCCTCCACGGTCAGCCGGCCGCGGCCGATGGCGTTGAGGCCCGCATAGCCGAGCGTGCAGCGGCGGATCGTATAGACGCCGGAGACCCCCATATGCGTGTCCATCCGGGAGAGCGTGCAGTCTTCCAGCACGATGTTCTTGCAGAAGTTTGTGCCGATGACGCCCCACCGCGAGCGATCGTTGATGTTCTCCATGCGACAGCCGATCATGGTGAAATTGACGACGCTGTTGGCGCTGTAGTCGTACGATCCCATGCTCACCGGCTGGCCCGCCGCTCCGATGGTTCTGTAGGTCTTGTGGCCGGTGGCGAAGCAGTTGCGCAGCGTGACGTTGGCGCAGTTGCCGACACTGAGAAAGCCCGAATAAGGATGGCCCACTTCGGTCTCCCCGACGACGTGGTGAGTCAGGCCGTCCACTTCCGTATTGGAGCGGGTCACCCGGATATTCCGCGCCCAGTAGTTGTAGCCAACCTCCTGCTTCATCCGGTTCGCCCTGGTCGTGAAGACGCCGCCGCGCAGGACCAGCCGCTTTTCATCGATCGGATGGGCCTCCACGCGATCGACCGTGTCGTAGTCCCAGTCGATGTCGCCCTCGATCGAGCCGTCCCGACGCAGGATGAAGCAGTCGCGCTGGGAGGTCCCCGCGTTCTGGTTGAGGCCGCGCCGGATATAGCGTTTGATCCTGTTGTTCGTCACCTGGACGTAACAGTCCTGCCGCGGCCGCACCTCCAATTGCTTCTGGTCCCGTGTCAAACGCTCGATCTTGATCTCTTCGGGCCCCAGCAGCGAACGCACTTCGAACAAAGACCTCCTGTGATTCTCAACTTCGGTATCGTCAATAACAAAATGCGCGGTGCCCCAGTCGGTATCGGTGGCGATGATCGCGGTCAGCGCCTTTTGGCCGAGATGGTAGGTCGCATCCGGCCTTGTCTTGACGCGCAGTCCGCGTGCATTGGCATATTCGTGCGCTTTGCAGATCGCCGGCAGATCATCGTGGACACCGTCGCCAAGGGCATCGAAGGCTTCGTACGTGACAATCTCATCCTGAGAAGTCGCGCTGCCGGCCGGCAGCAGCATGAACATGGGGACCGCGCCGCCGGGCCCATGGAAGCCTCCGGCAACCACCGAGGCGACTGACCCATAGATTGCCATGATCAGAACTCCAGTTAGAAGTTTGAAGACCCTCTTGCGGTTAAAGATCATAGGACTACCTTTGTAAATTTCGGATATTCCGGATTCCGACGGTAACCAAGCCATCACAGATGCCTGCCGGCCACGTGAACAACACGCAACCGGGACTTGCCCCTTAAGGTCATAGGCAATACTCCTGCACGCGACACCGTCAACAATAATGAATCAGGGCCTCTATTGCAACGCAAAGAGACGAAAGAAGGCAGAAAGGGGGCTGCGGTTGTCACGAGAGCCCTTCTTTTTTGCGGGTTCTGGCGTTTCTGGCGGCGATAAGGGAAGGGACCGTGAAACGACGAATGGCACGAATCACACGAATGGATGCGGGCGGCTTCGCGGGGTCTGCCCGTAAGATAGGCGGTAGCGGTTGAAGAGGCGCCGTTCGTGGTTCGTGAGGCGTGCCGCGAAAGGGGGAGGCGAAAAGGGGACATTGTACTTTTCTCCTTGTGCCCCGCGCATCCGACCGCAAGCCGGCGGAAAAAGTAGAATGTCCCCTTTTCCCCGGACACGGGGCACACCTACCGCGTGGATATCGCGTCGTCGCCCTTGGCGATTTCGACGCGGAGCCAGGCGCGGGCGTAGGCCCAATGCTCGGCGGCGGTGGACCGAGCGAGTCCCAGGGCCTGCGCCGCCTCGTCCAGCGTCAATCCCGCGAAGTAGCGCAGCTTCATCAGGTCGGCCTTGAGCGGGTCCACGTGCGCCAGCTTCTGCAGGGCCTCATCCAACGCCAGGACATCCTCGGGCGTGCCTGCCGCGGGCCGGCTCGCTTGTGGTCAGATCGGCCTTCTGACAGGAGAGTGGCCGCCGTGCTTGACGCTCCGCGTGGTGGGGCGTTTTGGCAAGTGGCGTACGGGCAAATAATCGTTCTTCCTACCTTTACACGCCCGGGATTTGGTGTATACTTTCGCCCTTATGGCATCAAACAATACGAATTCGGTAGGATTTGTGGAGACTCGGACGATCCGGGTGGTGGAGCGGGAAATACCGTTGCGCCTGGAGTGCGGCAAGACGCTCGGGCCGATCGATGTCGCCTATGAGACCTATGGGCAGCTCAACGAGGCCGGAGACAATGCGGTCCTGATCTGCCACGCCCTGAGCGGCAACGCCCACGTCGCCGGCTATAACCATGCCGAGGACAAGAAGCCCGGCTGGTGGGAGGGCATGGTCGGGCCGGGCAAAGGCATCGACACGAGCAAGTACTTCGTGATCTGCTCGAATTTCCTGGGCGGCTGCTCCGGGACGACCGGGCCGTGCTCGATGAATCCCGAGACCGGCCGGCCCTACGGCCTGGATTTTCCCATTATCACCATCGCCGACATGGTCCGGGTCCAGAAGCTGCTGCTGGACAAACTCAGCGTCAGGCATCTGCTGGCGGTCGTCGGCGGCTCGATCGGCGGGATGCAGGTCCTGCAATGGGCGATTGCCTATCCCGAGATGATGGACGCCGCCATTCCTATCGCCACGACCACGCACCTCGGGGCGCAATCCATCGCCTTCGACGCCGTGGGCCGCAGCGCCATCCTGGCCGACGCGAACTTCGCCAACGGCCACTACCACAATGGCCAGATTCCGTCGCATGGCCTGGCCATCGCCCGCATGATCGGGCATATCACCTACCTCTCCGAGCAGGGCATGCGCCAGAAGTTCGGACGCCAGCTCCGCGGCGCGGAGAAATACAGCTATGACTTCCACTCGGAGTTCGCCGTCGAGACCTACTTGAACCACCAGGGCCAGAGCTTCGTCGATCGCTTCGATGCCAACAGCTACCTGTACATCACCAAGGCCGCCGACTATTTCGATCTGCCGCGGGACTACGGGTCTCTGGAAGAGGCCTTTGCCCACGTGCAGGCCCGGTTCCTGGTGGTCAGCTTCAGCAGCGACTGGCTCTTCACGCCCGAGCAGTCGGAGGCCATGGTCGATGCCCTCGTCGCCAACGGCAAGGACGTGAGCTTCTGCAACATCGCCTCGAGCTACGGCCACGACGCCTTCCTGCTGGAAGACGGCACCTTGGGCGGTTTCATTGCCAATTTTCTGAAGGCCAGTCACCGCCCGTCCCATGCGGCCCAGCGACAATGGCGCGAGCGTCCCGCCCTTGCGTCGGGCGGCCGTCCTCGCCTCGTCTTGCCAAGCCACGATGCGCCCGAGATGAGCGAAGTGCCAGGGCAAGATGCCCTCGCCGCAGAAGAACAAGGGCAAGATGCCCTCGCCACGGTCGGGGGGCCGCACTTCCATGTGAAACGCCGTTTCTCCCGCTTCGAGCAGGCCCAGCGGGCCCGTGTCGATTACGAGTTGATCGGGTCGCTGATCGAGCCGGGCAGCCGGGTCCTCGACGTCGGCTGCGGCGACGGCGCGCTGCTGGTCAAACTGAGGGCCGACAAGAAGATCCAGGGCAAAGGCATCGAGGTGGACCAGGACCTCGTCGTGGATTGCGTCGGACGCGGGATCGCCATCATCCAGCGCGACATCGAGCGCGGGCTGGGCAGCTATGTGGACAAGAGCTTCGACTATGTCATCCTGTCGCAGACCGTCCAGACGATCAAGGACCCGGAGCGGGTTTTCCAGGAGCTGCTGCGAGTGGGCCGCCGGGTGATCGTCAGCTTCCCGAACTTCGGCCACTGGCGCTGCCGGCTGCAACTGCTTTGGACCGGCAAGGTTCCCGTCACCCGGCAGCTTCCCTTCCGCTGGTACAACACGCCCAACATCCACTGCCTGTCTCTGCGGGATTTCGAGGAATTCTGCGCAAAGCTGGGCGTAGCGATCGAGAGAAGGATCCCCTTGGCCCGAACCAGTCCTCACCCCGTGAGATTCGGTCCCAACCTCTTCGCCGAGCAGGCGATCTACGTGACGAGCCGAGCCGCCCGAAACGTCTGATGAGTCTTGACGGAACAAACCGGTAATCGCGCCGCTCCCGTCGTTTCGGCGTTTCGCCTCGCGCCGGGCCCCGTGTGGTTGTAGGGTGGGGCTTGCCCCACCAGGAGCCCGAACCCGAGGAAAGCGGTGGGGCAAGCCCCACCCTACACTTCACCGAACTGGTCCGAGAGCTGCGAAGCACAGTACCGGGAACGCCCAGGCATATCCCTGCGGTGCGGGAACACGCCTGCGGCTGAAGGCCAGGCAACGGAGAGGGCGGGATTCGAACCCGCGGTAGGGTAAACCCTACACGGCCTTTCCAAGACCGCTCATTAAGCCACTCTGACACCTCTCCGACGGTGTACGCCAATGGCATGACTCCTTCATTCTACGGACTTGCGCCGGAAAAAACAAGCCCCCGCAACAAAACCCGCTGCCCCATTCATCTACGGCCGTCGGCGGGGAGGGTGTGGCTGCTTGGGAGCCGGGCGGAGGCGAGCAGGGCCAGGGCCAGGAAATCCACCTTGCCGTCGTTGTTCAGGTCGCCGGCGACAGGTTGGGTGCAATCGGCTTCCGGCACGATGGTGAATTCGATGCGGCCCTTCATCGCATGGGCCCAGTAGCCCTGCTCGTCGGTGATGAAATAGTCGAAGACGCGATATGCGGTGTACTGGTACCGCAGTCCCGTGGGGCTGCCGCCCCTGGTGTCCGGCAGGTCGCGCCGGGCGAGATAGGTCGTGTCGTTGGGGTTGGGGAACGAGCCGTTACCTTTGTTGTTGAGGTTCCAGCCGTTGCTCCACGCCTGGCCCTGCCACTGCTGCTCCCACCAGCGGCCGCTCCAGCCGAGCAGCTCGTTCGGGCCGTAGTTCGTATCGCCCAGCATGTGCGTGGCCTCGCCCTGGAACTTCAGTTGGTAGGCGAAGTTGGGCTTGAGGTTCCGAGCGGTCAGCGTGCCGCCGAGGCTCGGGCCGACGGTGTTGTACGTGAACGTGACCACGGCGTCGTCATAGCTGTACGTGTTGCGATACATCTCGCTGTACGCCTGATCCGCCACGTCCAGCCAGCGGTACGCGCTGTTGGGCCCGTAGTTCCGGAGCGTCGCCGTCGCCACGGGTACCGAGCCGATGTGCAGAACAATATCCCCGGCGGGAATACGGTGCGCATCAGGCGCCTGGACGACCACACCTACCTTGACCAGCCGCGTCCGGTCGGGCGCTTTGGTCAAGTCCACCTCCAACTCGGCCGGGTCGCCCGGATTCAGCGTGATGCTGGCGGAATCCATCTGGGTCTCGACCCACGGGCCCTGGGCGGTCCCGGTGACGCAGAACACACGGACTTCAACCGGACCGATGCCCTCCTTATACCACAGCGGCACCCGGAGCCGGTCGAACGCCGTCGCGTCCATGTGCAGAGCCTGGCCCCACTGCTGCACGAGCCCCAGCCCGCTCGCCGGACCCTGCCCCAGCCAGTCGGCCCCCTCCGGCTTCCACACCTCCAGTCCGGCGACGGCGCTGACAACGGGCCGGCCCGCCGCATCGACCAGCCGGTAATACACATCCACCCCCGGCCCCGCCACGTCCACCGTGCCCACCATCCGCCCGGCGAACGTCTCGCCCGGTTCGGTCGAGCCCGGATGCCGATTGATCCCCTCCGCCTCGACAAACGCCGCCACGAAGCTGTCCTTCCAGGCCCAAGTCTCCGCCGCCGTAACATCGCCAACCACGGAGAGCAAGCCCACGACCGGTATGACCCAAGCGACCTTTCTCATCCTCATCTCCTTCTGCGCAGGTGTTTCGTACGTGAGCGTTCTCGTCCCCGCCTCACGCACCTTGCCTCGCACGATCATACCGCCTGTCGTGACTGGAGGAAAGAGACTGGACAGGCCAGAGAGAAGCCAGTCTAATGACCGCCGGTGTTATAGAGAACGAAATGCGACCTTGTCTGCTGCCGACCGAGCGGAGAGCCAAATACATGGCAGTGAACTGCGACAAACCACAGCGATGGAAACGTGATATCGCTCTTTCTGTGTGGCTACTTCGATAGCGGGTATCTGGGCTATGAGGCGGCGGAGGGCATCGATTGGGTCTGGGAGCATCGGATGGACGACTTGAAGGGATTCGGATTGTAGAGTGTGTGATGGAGAAGCGCGAACAGTATCGTCAGGAATTACTGGAACAGTTGCGGGCGAGGAAAAACCAGGCGGCGCGGAATCGACTCGGTCAATTCGCGACACCCGCAAGTCTCGCCTGCGATATCGTTCGGCATGCGCTTTCCTTGTTCGGACAACGCGGAAAGGTACGCTTTCTGGAGCCCGGCTTCGGGACCGGGGCCTTCTATTCGGCCTTGCTGCGGAACTTGTCCCCCTCGCGCATTGATGCCACCACCGGGTACGAGATCGATGCCCAGTACGTCGAGTCGATCGCTCCGCTCTGGAGTGGCACCGGGCTGCAGTTGCATCACGCCGACTTTACAAAAGCCGACCCCCCGGAACGGGAGGCCGACAAGTACAATCTTGTGGTGTGTAATCCACCCTATGTCCGCCACCATCACTTGGACAGCCTGCAGAAGCAGGAGCTTCAGGCTGTCATCGCGCAGCGGCTCAAGTTTCAGATGAACGGCCTGAGCGGTCTGTATACCTATTTCATGGTTCTCTCGCAGGCGTGGATGTCCCAGGGAGGCATCGGGGCGTGGCTGGTCCCCAGCGAGTTCATGGACGTCAATTACGGACGCAAGGTCAAAGAATTCCTCGTGACGCGGGTAACACTGAACCGCATCCATCGATTCGACCCCAAGGAAGTGCAATTCGAAGACGCGCTCGTGTCGTCGGTGGTCGTGTTCTTCACCAATACTCCGCCCCGGGACGATCACCAGGCTGAGTTCTCGTTTGGCGGGACGCTGGATCAGCCGAGGATCTCGACTCGGCTCGGGCTGGAGGAATTACGCAAGACGCCCAAATGGACGCACTTGCCCCGTCCCGCGGTCCGAAACGACCCTGCGAGCAGCCCCGGCACCCTGGCGGATCTGTTCACGATCAAACGAGGACTGGCCACCGGCTGCAACTCCTTTTTCGTTCTCACCCCGGAGCAGGCGGAAAGGCTGAACTTGCCTGCGTCGTTTCTCCGCCCGATTCTTCCGAGCCCACGCGAGCTTGAGACCAACGAGATTCTGGCCGATGACCACGGGGAACCGCTGATCCCGAAGCGACGCTATCTGCTCGATTGCGGTCTGCCACCGGAGACGATTCAGGCAGAACACCCGTCGCTCTGGCAGTATCTGGAGCAGGGAAGAGAGAAGGGAATCCACGAACGCTATTTGTGCCGCCATCGAGAGCCCTGGTACAGCCAGGAGAATCGTGCACCCGCACCTTTCCTCTGCACGTATATGGGAAGACCGACGGCGCGAAGCGAATCGCCCTTTCGGTTCCTCCTCAATCACTCCCAAGCCACGGCGGCAAACGTCTATCTCTTGCTGTATCCGAAACCCAGGCTCGCCGCGTTGCTGCAAGGCTCGCCTGAGCTCTCGAAGGCTGCGTGGAAAGCCCTGTCCTCCGTTGCCTCGGAAAGCCTCATCGGTCACGGGCGCACGTATGGCGGCGGCCTTCACAAGCTGGAACCCAGGGAACTGGCCAACCTGCCCGCCACGGTGATTCTGGACGTTCTTCCCAGCGGGACCAGAGTGGGATCGCATCGCCAACTCTCTCTGTTCGGGACGTAGAAGGGGACTCCGGGAGACTGGTTATGGCATCGGGAGTCGAAGACGCAAGGAACGAGACACCGGCTCAACTGCCCGGGACTCCGGCGGCGGCGCCGAAAGGTTCTGGAGCTTGCGATGAGTTGCCCTGTCCGCAATGCGGCGGCTCGGCCGACCGGCCGTGGACCGGCGTGTTTGTGGTCAACCTGATGACGTTTCTGATCTGCGGTGCCGTGACGCCAGGCATGGTGCCACTGTTTGGTGAGCGTCCGGCGAACCCATCTTGGCAGCGGGGATGTCCGGCGATACGGTACCTCCCGTAAAGACCAGCTATAGGAGGTACTGCATGGCACAGAAGACGT
>VGYL01000226.1 GCA_016872975.1 Planctomycetota bacterium | reverse complement strand
GGGCGGCAATGGGGCAGACGTACCCCAGACCGATCCCGGCGCCGCCGAGGAGTCCGACCCCGATCAGAATCCCGGCAAAGCTGCTTCCGGCCAGACCGGCCACCACGTATCCCAGCCCCAGAACGAGGCCGCCGACGAGGGCCACCAATCGCGGCCCGGCGGTCTTCTGCCAGCGGCCGGCGACCAGGGCCATCACGACCGCAAAGCTGGCCAGGCCGACCGAGAAGATGATCTGCGTTTGAGGTTTCGTGAACTGGTACGGCTCGAGCGTCAGCTTCGTGGTGAACGCCGACCAGGCGTAGATGGCGCCGAGGCAGAGTTGGATCAGAATGCCGCCCACGACCACCAACCAGCGGTTCATGACTTTGCCTTCAGGCATGCGATCTCCTTTCTGAATTTATGATTTATGAACTATGAATTATGATTTGGCGTGCCCGCCGCCCAAGGGCGGCGGGCACATGGCTGACTCAAATCATCTGTCGTTGTTCTTAAATCATAAATCATCAACCATAAATCATAAATCACCGGCCCCGGCCTTTGACCAGAATCTCTACGACGCCCGGATCGGCCAGGGTGCTGATATCGCCGAGATTATCCGTGCTATTTTCCGCGATTTTGCGCAGGATGCGCCGCATGATCTTGCCGGAACGGGTCTTCGGCAGGGCGGGGGCGAACTGGATCGCCTCCGGCACGGCGATCGGACCGATCTCCTTGCGCACGTGCAGGGCCAGCTCCTTCTTCAGCTCGTCGCTCTCATGGATGCCTTCCTTGAGGGTGACGAACGCGTACAGACCCTGCCCCTTGATCTCGTGCGGCATGGGTGTCACCGCGGCCTCGGCCACCTTGGCGTGGCTGACCAGGGCGCTCTCGACCTCGGCCGTCCCGATGCGATGGCCGGAGACGTTGACCACGTCGTCGATGCGGCCCATCAGCCAGTAATCGCCGTCCGGATCGATCCGGCACCCGTCGCCGGTGAAGTACAGGTTCGGGAACACCGTGAAGTAGGTATCGATGAAGCGGTCGTGGTCGCCCCACATGGTTCGCATCATGCCCGGCCAGGGCCGGCGGATGCACAGCTTCCCGCCTTCGTTGACCCCGCAGGCGCTGCCGTCATCGCGCAGGACCACCGGATCGACCCCGAAGAAGGGCTTGGTCGCGCTGCCCGGCTTGAGGGTGAAGGCGCCCGGCAGCGGTGTGATCATGAAGCCGCCGGTCTCCGTCTGCCACCAGGTGTCGACGATCGGGCACCGCTCGTGGCCGACGTTCTTGTAGTACCACATCCAGGCCTCCGGGTTGATCGGCTCGCCGACCGAGCCGAGAATCCGCAGGGTCTCCAGCTTGTACTTGGCGGGCCACTCGTCGCCCAGCCGCATGAGGGAGCGGATCGCCGTGGGGGCCGTGTAGAACGCCGTAACGCCGAACTTGTCGCAGACCTGCCAGAAGCGGCCGGCGTCCGGGTAGGTCGGCACGCCCTCGAACATCAGGGAGGTGGCGCCGTTGGCGAGCGGGCCATAAACGATGTAGCTGTGCCCGGTCACCCAGCCGATGTCGGCGGTGCACCAGTAGATATCGTCGTCGTGAATGTCGAAAACGATCTTGTGCGTGTGCGCGGCCTGGAGCAGATACCCGCCGGTGGTATGGACAACGCCCTTCGGCTTGCCCGTCGAGCCCGAGGTATACAGGATGAACAGCGGGTCTTCCGCGTTCATCTTCTCGCACTCGCACCGGTCGGACGCTTTGGCCATCTCGTCGTGATACCAGGTGTCGCGGCCTGCCTGCATGTTGGACGGATCGTTCGTCACCTTCACGGAAATGACGTGCTGGATGGACGGGGTCTTCTTCAACGCCTCATCCGCAATCGCCTTGAGCGGAATATGTTTTCCGGCCCGCAGGGAGACGTTGGCGGTGATCAGCATCTTGCACTCGGAGTCGTTGATGCGCCCTTCGAGCGCCTCGGCGCTGAAGCCGCCGAACACGATCGAATGAATCGCGCCGATGCGGGCGCAGGCGAGCATCGCGACCGGAAGCTCCGGGACCATGGGCATATAAATCGCGACGCGATCGCCCTTGCGGACGCCCTTGGCCTTCAGCACGTTGGCGAACTTGCAGACTTCCTTGTGCAGTTGCTCGTAGGTGTACTTCTTGACGGCCTCGTCGGCTTCGCCCTGCCAGATCAACGCTGTCTTTTTCGCGGTCGGCGTGCCCAGGTGCCGGTCGAGGCAGTTGTAGGTGACGTTGAGCTGTCCATCGGCAAACCACGTATGCTCGATCTTGCGATGGGCCACATCCCACGTATAGCGAAGGCTCTCCGTCGGTTGTTTGAACCAGGCGAGCTGCTGCGCCTGCTCCAGCCAGAATTTCTCGGCATCGTCGATCGACCGGTCCCACATCTTCTGGTACTGCTCCACACTGGACACGTAGGCGTCCTTCTGGATGCGCTGCGGCGGTGCAAACGTGCGCGTCTCCGTCATCAGAGAGCTGATCGCTTTGTCGTGTGCCATAGTTGCATTCTCCTTTGTGACAAACCTGTTCCTAAAAAGCTTCCCGTACACTCCCCGCGGCTACCCTCGGGCGATCCGGATCGTGCGGTGCGTGGTTTCACCGGTGCGATCCTCGATCGGTGGGATGTAAACCCGTTCTTATACGAAGCCGGTCCGCAGGTGTCAAAGAAAAAAAGCGAACGACGGCAAGAAGCGAGAAGGCGAGAACGTGTCGGCGGGTCGGGTGGGCCAGTGGCGCGGGCGGTGTCCAGGCTCTGAAAGCGGCCCCGGAAGGCCGTCTCAGCCTCGACCGCGGGTCTTGGGCGGATCAGACTGGATCAGGCGTGGCAGGCGGGAAGATAGCTCAAAGACCAGTATTCCTGGATGATTTTGAGGGCTTCCAGGGCGGCCGTATCATCAAAAGGTTTTACAATGTAACCCGCCGCGTGCAGGTCGAAGCTCTGGAGGATATCCCGCCGGTCCTGTGAGGACGCCAGCACGACCACCGGGATGGCCCGCAGCGCCGGATCGCTCTTGACGGCCCGGAGAAACTCGAGGCCGCTCATGCCGCCGATGTCGAACTCGAGCAGGATCAGGGCCGGTTTTTCGTGCGCGCCGCAGCGCAGGTACTCCAGAGCCTGTCCGGCGGTGGGGGCGTGGATGGTTCTCTCCGCCATCCCCAATTCCGCCAGGGCCCGCTTGATCGTCAGTGCATCTTGCGGCTTATCTTCCACCAGCAGCAGGGGTCGGGAACGCATCGGCAACCTCCGGTTCTTCGACAGGAATCTCGCTCAGGGTCCAGTACAGATTGATGGTCCGCATGGCTTCGACAAAATTGCGGTAGTCCACCGGTTTGATGATGTAGCCGGCGACGCTCAGCCGGAAGCTCTCCACGACATCGCGTTCCTCGCTGGAGGTGGTCAGCACGACGACGGGGATCTTCTTTAGCGCAGGATCCGTCTTCACGACCCCGAGGAATTCGATCCCGTTCATCTTGGGCATGTTCAGGTCGAGGAGGATCAGGCACGGCGCCTCGCTCGCCTCCTCCCTCAGGTGGGTCAAGGCGTCTTCGCCGTTGACGGTATGGACCAGCGGGTTGGTCACCTTCAAGTCCCGGAAGGCCCGGCGCACCGTCATCGCATCGATGGTGTCGTCTTCCACGAGCAGTACCGGCCTGGAGTCTCTCATCATCATACCCCTCGTTCATGCTCCACAGAATCTCACTTCGTTCGCCTCATCGAGGAAAACTCACACTTAGGCCCCTGCAAGGCTGATTGTCGGCAATCTGGAGAGTCACTTTCACAGAAATCCGCGCGGAGGGGTTCACTATTTGCGCGGGCCGTTCCCCGGAGGCAGCGCCGCGGCGCGCACGTCCGAGAATGCCGTCCCCGATGGGGAGTCGGCAGGCGCGGACGGGGACGGCGGATCCGGGCGCACGGCGCGGGAAATCGCCACGGGGGAATCGTCAATCGGAAATCATAGGGTCGTGGTGGGTGAGCAGATAGGACTTGGCCGGTCCGCCGAGATGCTCCCACGGCAGGATGTCGTCGGACGCGAAATGCCGCCGGGCGGCCGCTTCGAGGTCCCGGCCGCCTTGGGCAAACGCGGCCTGCCAGCGGGCATAGTCGAAGCACTCGTCCCAGAGATCGAAGCGGGCCCCTCGCCGCCAGGCGGCTTCGAGGACGTCGGCGTCCCGCCGGTCGCCGCGCCCCAGGGCCGCCTCGAGGATGCTCTGGTCGATGTTATGGAATTTGAACCGGAGGAATCTGGCGTTCCGCCGCCTTTTCTCGTCGAGGATGAGCTGCCGGGCCTGTTCGAAATAGTCTCTGGGCCTCTGGGCGAGCCAGCCGAAAGGCGTATGCGGCTTGGGCACGAACCAACTGACGGCACAATTGATGGCGCCGGTCCGGCCGTCCACCTTCTGGCGCAGCTTGGCCAGTCGGTAGGCCAGGCCGACGATCTCCTTCACGTCGTCGAGCGTCTCGCCGGGCAGCCCGACCATGAAGTAGAGCTTGAGCTTCTGCCAGCCGGCCCGGTACGCCTCCTCGACGGCCGCGAACAGATCGCTGTCCTTCAGGGGCTTGTTGATGATCTGCCGGAGCCGCTCGCCCGCGGCCTCCACGGCGATGGTCAGACCGCTCTTGCGCACCGAGGCGAACAGCTTCGGCACGAGCCGCAACTGCTGATCGACGCGCAGGCTGGGGATCGACAGGCCCACGTGCTTGTCCGCGAAGTAGCCGTGCAGCCGGGTGGCCAATTCCTCCAGGTGCGGGTAGTCGGCGGTGGAGAGACTCAGCAGGCTGATCGTGTCAAAGCCGCTGGCGGCGTAGGATTCCCGTGCCAACTCGAAGACCTTGTCGGCGCTGCGAAACCGGATGGGCCGGCGGCAGTAACTGGCCTGGCAGAAGCGGCAGCGGCCGGGGCAGCCGCGCATGATCTCGATGCTCACCCGCTCATGGACCGCCTCGGCAAACGGCACGATAGGCCGCGTCGGCGCCGGGGTGTTCTCGAAATCCTGCACCATCGCGTTCTCGAACCGCGTCCGCAACCCGGGCTCGGCCGTGCGGAAAGAACGAATCCGCCCGTTTTCGTATTCGAAGTCATAGAGCTGCGGCACATAGGCCCAATCGAATCGCGCCGCGATCTCACGCAAAGCCTCGTTCCGGCTCTGGCCGGCCCGCCGGGCCGACAGCAGAGCGTCCGCCAATTCCAGGATTGCCTGCTCGCCTTCGCCCAAGACGAACAAATCGATGAAGGCCGCCATCGGCTCGCCGCAGTTGGCCATGCCGCCGCCGGCGATGACGAGGGGGTCTTCCTCCGTGCGCTCGTCGCGGCGGACGCTGATGCCCGCCAGGTCGAGCATGTTCAGGACATTCGTGTAACACAGCTCGTTGGTCAGGCTGAAACCGATCACGTCGAAGCTCCGCAGCGAAGCCCTGGATTCCAGGCTGAACAAAGGAATGCGTTTCTCGCGTAGAATCTGTTCGGCGTCGGTCCAGGGGGCGAACACGCGCTCGGCGGCAAGATCGTCGCGCTGGTTGAGGATGTGATAGAGGATGGCGAGGCCCAGGTTGGACATGCCGACCTCATAAACATCGGGAAAGCACAGGGCGAAGGTCAGCTCGCACCGGCGCAGGTCCTTTTTGCTCTGGTTGACCTCGCCCCCAAGATACCGCCCGGGCCGGCGCACGAAGGGCAGGAATTCCTGCTCGATCGGTACCGTGAGAATCTGTATCATTTTGTCTTTCATGGAGTTATTATACACATGAGCAGGAATTGTTGAAGGCAGTTCGATGGGATTGCGCCGCCTATGAAGATGTCAATCGGTGATTTGCGGTATCGTACTCACAAAGTGTTCCGAGTTCTGGAACGCGGGGAGGATGTGTCTATTGTGAGCCGGGGCAAGGTGATAGGCGTGATCAAGCCCGTGAACGGCAAATCGCGCATGAGAGTCCAGGATCATCCTTTCTTCAACATGCTGAAGAGCCCGGAAACGGTGGAGCAGCAAATGGACCGTCTGCGCGGAGGGCGAAAGACAATAGCCCAGCGATTTATCGCAGGGTAAGCGGGAACAAAGACCTGAGAAGTCCCGTCCGGGACGACAGAACGCACTCGGCTGAGCGCCGACCTTCTTTCGCCCCACGGGGCTCGCTGTCGTTTCGGGCCTTGGGACCCACCGTTGAAACGGTGGGCTATTGTCGGTCGTCCGTACGGGACTGTTTGGAGTCCCCGGCACAGCCGGGATAAGTTCAAGGTGTTTCGTCCCTCGCCGGTCTGATGAAGAAGTATCTTCGTATTGTGGTCCTTGTCGCGGTGCCGGTGCTGCTGCTGGGTTTGTTGTACCTGCGCAGTCGCGCCGGGGGCGTGGTCGAGGTCAACAGCGGGTATCGCGTTCTCATGGGGACGTTCTCTCGGGTGATCGTCATTGCGCCCTCGCAGAGCGCGGCGCAGCGTTGTATCGAGGCGGCATTCGATGTGCAGGATCGCGTCGAGTCGCTGATGAGCTATCATCGCGAGGACTCCGAGTTGAGCAAGATCAACCGGTATGCCGCCGAGCGGCCGGTTCCGGTGAGTGACTGGATGTTCGAGGTCCTGCAGGAGGCGGTCCGCTTCCACGAGCTTTCGGAAGGGGCCTTCGATGTGACGGTCGGCCCGTTGATGGACCTGTGGCGCCGGGCCGGCAAGACGAACGTGTTGCCGACGGAGGAAGCCCTGGCCGAGGCCCGCCGTAAGGTGGGCTCCGACAAGCTGATCCTCGATCCGAAGAACAGGACCGTTCGGTTCGCGGTCGAAGGGATGCGAGTGGACTTGGGGGGAATCGCCAAGGGCTACGCGGTCGATAAGGCGGTCGAAGCGATGATCAAGCGGGGCGCGCGGGGCGGTCTGGTCGACCTCGGCGGCAATATCCGCGTCTTCGGACGGGCGCCGGCCGGACAGGAGCGCTGGCGCATCGGCTTGCAGGACCCGAATGTGGCTCCCGATCAGTTTGGCGGCTCCCCGCCTCTGCTGGTTCTGGAGATGACCGACGCCAGCGTCGCCACCAGCGGCCATTATCGCCGCTTCACCAAGGTCCAGGGCCAGACACAAAGTCATATCCTGAACCCCCGGACCGGTGCCGGGGCCGGCGCCCTGGCGAGCGACACCATCATCGCCCCGGACGCCATCTCGGCCGACGCCCTGTCCACGGCGGTGAGCGTCCTGGGCCTGGAAAAGGGCCTGGCCCTCATTGAACGCCTCCCCGCCGTCGAGGTCATCCTCATCCCCTCCGACAATAATGCCGTGCCCATTTTCAGCCGCGGGGCGGAATCGTATCTTGCCTCCGCAAATAGGGCAGTTCCGCCGCTTGAGAATCGCTGAGGGCCAAGAGAGTTTCTGGAACTTGGGCCAAAGTGCCCCGGTTACGATGCGTCGACGTCTTCTATCCGCCTTCTACCACTTGACACCGGCCTTTACGTACGGTATCCGTTGCCCTAATGTACAATTCCAAGAAATGGTAGAGTTGGAGACGGACCTCGATGAAAGTTGGCGTGGTTGGCGTGGGGTATGTGGGGCTGGTGACAGCGGCGTGCCTGGCCGATTCCGGCGTGGATGTCATCTGTGTCGACAAGGATGAGCAGAAGGTCAAGGAGCTCAACGAGGGGGTGATCCCGATCTATGAGCCGGGGTTGCGGGAGATCGTCCAGGGCGCGCGCAGCAGCGGGCGGCTCCAGTTCACCACCTCGCTGCGACAGGCCGTGCGCGAGGCCCTGGTGCTCTTCATTGCCGTAGGGACGCCGAGCGCCGAGGACGGGTCCGCCGACATCTCGGCCGTCCTGCAGGTGGCGGGCGATATCGCCGAGGCCATGGACGGCTATCGGATCCTCGTCGGCAAGAGCACCGTCCCGGTCGGCACCCACCAGAAGGTCAGCGAGATCGTTGCCGCCCGGACGACCCATCCATTCGACTACGTGAGCAATCCGGAGTTTCTCAAGGAAGGGTCCGCCGTCGACGACTTCATGAAGCCGGAGCGCGTGATCATTGGGGCCGTCGATCCCAAGGTGCGGGAAATCATGCGGCATCTCTACGCCCCCTTCATGCGCCGCAAGGAGCGGATCATCTTCATGGACCCGGCCTCGGCGGAACTGACGAAGTACGCCGCGAATTGCATGCTGGCCGCCCGGATCTCGTTCATGAACGAGCTGAGCGTCCTGTGCGAGCAGGTCGGGGCCGATGTCGAGCTCGTCCGGGCCGGGATCGGCAGCGATGCGCGGATCGGCAATGCGTTTCTGTTCTCAGGGGTCGGTTTCGGCGGCAGTTGTTTTCCGAAGGACGTTCGCGCGTTGATCCACACCGGCGAGGTCTGCGGCTGCTCGATGGACATCATCAAGGCGGTCCGCGACGCCAATCTCCGCCAGCAGAGCCGCTTCGCCCGGCGGATCGTCGAGTATTATCAGAAGGCAGAAGACGGAGGACAGAGGACGGAAGACAGCGCTGTCCTCCGTCCTGCGTCCTGCGTCCTCCGTTCCGAGCCAATCGTCCTGGCGGTCTGGGGTCTGGCATTCAAGGCTCGCACCGACGACGTTCGCGAATCGCCCGCGATGTTCTGCGTGCAGGAGTTCCTCAAAGCCGGATTCGCCGTGCGGGCGTACGATCCCGAGGCGATGGCCGTGGCCCGCAAGGTCCTGGGAGACCGGGTCACATTCTGCCGCGACTATTACGAGGCGGTCCAGGGAGCCGACGGGCTGGCGGTTCTGACCGACTGGCAGCAGTTCCGTAATCCGGATTTTGAGCGGATCGCCGGCTTGCTGAGGCACCCGGTCCTTTTCGACGGCCGCAACCTCTACGAGCCCGCCTACGTGCGCCAGAAGGGCCTCGAATACCACTGCGTCGGCCGGCCCTGTCCGTCGTAAGGCAGCGTCAATGAATTAACTGGACATGTCCTCGTTGCGTGTTATTCTCTCTGGGCATGGACAAGGATGTTGATCTCAGAAACAAGTTTTCGTCGATCTGGCCGCATCTCAACGAACGAGCGCGAC
>VGYL01000225.1 GCA_016872975.1 Planctomycetota bacterium | reverse complement strand
GATCCCGCGCGCCTCCGACGTGGTCTCGCGCGGCGGCTCGTTCCGCAACCCCCCGGGCTGGCTGGCCTCCGGCTGCCGCATGGGCAGCTTCCCCCATTGCAGCCACGGCAACAATGGCTTTCGCCTGGTACTCTACAGCAATGGCAGCACCAGCAACGACCGGAACCACTACATCGAGGTGGAGGTCTACGGCAGACCTGTGGAGCCATAGCCGTATCGTACGCCCGGCGCTGAGTCGACGGCGGCAGCGTCAGTCATTCGCCGCCAGGAGGCTATCCATCGCCTCCATGCAGGAGAGGTATATGCCCTTGGAGTAGTTCTCCAGAAGCCGCAGGGCGGTCGCATTGTCGTCTTTGTACGACCGGCGCGCCGTCTCCTCCACCGACTTCTGCAAAGCGAAGGCGTCCCGCTCGATACGCTGGGCTTCGGCCTTCACGGCCGCCGCGGCGTGCGGGCCGCGACGATCGATCTTGTCGCTGAAGTTGGAGAACATCCAGAACGCTTCCTGCGGGTTGACCGTGAACGGCGCCTGCACTCTGGTTTCAAAGGCCTCCTTCGTCGGTCTTTGGGATTCCAGTCGGAAACCGGCCGGGAGGTCGGAGAGGCCGAAGTGGAACGGGATATAGAAGGAGGCCCGCGGCGAGGACAGGCAGACCCAGTACACGATCCCAATGTCGAGGGGCATCCCTCGGCGCAACTGGGCCGCAAAGCTGGTCTGGGTCGCCCCGCTGCACAAGGCGCAGACCAACGGCGAGTCGGCCGGGGCGGGGCCGGATTCGGTCTCTTTGTCGTGCCGCAGAATCTGCATGACGTCCCGCACGCTCAACTTGTGCTTGGGCACGACCGAAAAGGGCAGGCCCCGATCCGGCTCCAGGCGGTCGCGGGCGACATAGCTCAGGCCGCTCCATTGCCGGCCGGTGTTGTTGGGGCTCGCGGCGGCTTTCGGATTGGCGTACACCCGGGCGAAATCGAACGGCCCATCCGCCTGGGGGTTGTACCAGCCCCGGGACTTCGCGTAGTCCAGGATGTCCGCCGAGGCCAGGACATTGGCTTTGTCCTGCAGATCGACCGCGCGGATCGTGTAGGTATTGGCCACCATGGCCACCTCATCGTCCGGCACGCGCCGGGCCAGCCAGCGCTTGCCCTGGACGACGCAGAAAAGCCAGCCTTCGCCGGGATCGGCGATGATGTAGGTCCGGCCGGAATCGACATAGCCGAACCGCTCCACCAGCTTGCCGGCCAGCAGGACTCCCTCGCGGGCGGTCCGGGCCCGCTCGGCCACCAGACGCCGGAGCATGTACCCGATGCCGCCATCGGTCAACTGGGGCTTGTCCTCCCGCGAGGGGCAGTTGTCCGAGGTGACCGTCACACCCCATTCGTTGATGTAGCTGTCGGAGAAGGACATGCCTGGCATCTCGGACCAGAGGTACGCCCACGCCCGCTGGGCCTGCTCCAGCACACCGCCCTGGCGCAGCGTCACCGTGGCGCCGGGCGGATGACTCCGGCGCGGCACCTTATGATGATTGACGATCTGCGGGGCCTCATCGTCCTCATTGTGGGCCACGATCACGCCGCCATCGGCCGAAGCGTCCTTGCCCACGACGATGGAAAAGCAGGCACGGCATGGCCGGCTCGCTCCCACGATCGTCAGGAGCAGGGCCAACGTCAGCGTTGGGCGGGCCTTGGCCCACCGACAGGTCCTGGAACTCATATATGTCCTCATAGCTCATCGGATGTCTGGACCTCCGGGGCGGCCGTCTGCAACTCCCGGTTCGCCAACTCCGGGGCCGCCGCGCCGGCGCGCTGCCCTTCCGTCGAAGCTACGACCACGGCACAGACGGCGTCCCCGGTTACATTGACGACGGTCCGACACATGTCCAAAATGCGATCGACGCCCAGGATGATGCCGATCCCCTGCAACGGCACGCCCGCCGCGTTCAGGACAATGGCGAGCATGACAATGCCCACCCCCGGCACACCGGCCGTCCCGATCGAGGCCAGAGTCGCGGTCAGCACGACCGTCAACTGCTGCCCGAAATCCAGCGGCATCCCATACAGTTGGGCCAGAAACATCGTGGCAACCCCCTGGTACAGGGCGGTCCCGTCCATGTTGATGGTCGCGCCCAGGGGCAGCGTGAAGCTGCCGACGGAGGAGGGGACGCCGAGGTTCTCCGTCACGCATTCGATCGTCACCGGCAGCGTGGCGGCGCTGGAGGAGGAACTGAAGGCCACCAACTGGGCCGGCCGGATGCCGCGAAAGAAGCGGGCCACGCCGGCCTTGCCCAGGATCTTGAGGGACGCCGAATAGACCACCAGCATGTGAACCAGCAGGCCGAGCAGGACGACCATGGAGTACTTGAGGAGCATTACCAGGATGCCGAAGCCGAAATCCGCCACGACCGCCGCGATGAGCGCGAAGACTCCATACGGCGCGATCTGCATGATGAGGTGCACCATTTTGACGATCATCTCGTTGATGGCGGCGAAGAACGCGATCACCGGCCGGCTGCGCGCGGGCGGGATCAGCATCAGACAGACGCCGCACAGCAGGGAGAAGAAGATGATCTGCAGCATGTTGGCTTCGGCAAAGGACCGGATCGGGTTCGTCGGAATGATGTTCACCAGCAGGTCCGTGATGGAGGGCCTCTCCACCGTCAGGCCGGCCACGTAGTCCTGTTTCGCGGCGGCGCTCTCGATGAGTTTCTGCTTCGTTTCCGGCGGCAGTCCCGCGCCGGGCTGCATGAGATTGGCCAGGGCCAGACCGACGCTGATCGCCAGGGCCGTCGTGGCGATGTAGAAGACAATCGTCTTGATCCCGATCCGGCCGAGACTGCGAATGTCTTTCAGACTCGTTGTGCCCACGAGCAGGGAGGCGAATACCAGTGGCACCACGACCATGCCGATCAGCCGCACGAACGCCGTCCCGATGGGCTTGATATACGCAAGGACGAATCCCGAGAAACCCAGGTAACTGGCGAGCAGGCCGAATGCCGCCCCGGACAAGAGCCCGAGGAGAATCTTCGTGTGCGACTGCAGTCTGCGTGCCGGCATTCAACCTCCATACCCAAAGAGCCAGTTTCTCCGGACTCCATGATAACCGAACATGCCCACCTGTCCAAGAGGAAAGCCGCCGGTGTTTTGGTCTTGATTTGTGTGCGGAAATGACCGATAATCAATGCGAACGATCTTGGAGCCTTATATGAGCAGCAACAACAAGCCGTTTGTGGATCAGTGTGTGATCTACTATGCGCGTCCCGACAACTGCTGGGTGGCTCACAGCCTGCGCACCGATCAGATTGGAGCGGCGGATTCCGTGGTCGAGGCCCTCGCCGCCTTGCTCCGCGCGGTGGACTTCATCCTGGCAGACGCGGCCGAGGATCCCACGTTGGCCGTGTTCCGTGCGGCCCCGGAAGACATCCGGGAAATGAGCCGCCATGCCATGCCCCTGCCGAAGGAGATTTACGAAATCGCGCACAAGATGGCACGCGGCGAATGGCCGAAGGAATTCGAATTTGAGTTCAAGGCTACGCACAGACCGTACGTGGCCGAGCATCACCCGGGAGGATATCTGCAGAGAGTAGGACGACGGTACGTGATCGGCTCTTATTTCGATCGTACGCAGGCCCGGACCAGGGCGCCGTAGATCGCGTCGCGATGGGCGCGGTCGGTCATGGCCTCGGGGTGCCACTGGACGAACAGGCCGAAGGGGCCGTCGGTGCGCTCCAGGGCCTCGACGACACCGTCCTCGGCGCGGGCCACCGGCCGCAGGTTCTTCCCGAATCTCTTCACCGCCTGATGATGGTTCGACAGCACGGAGGCTTCCGTGGCGCCCAGCACTTGCGCCAGGGTGCTGCCCGGCTCGATCTGAACGGGGTGATAGCCCCGGTGGTTCACGCTTGTCCCGATCTGGGACGGGATGTCCTGAACCATCGAGCCGCCGGAGACGACGTTGGTGAACTGCATGCCCAGGCACACGCCCAGCAGGGGCTTGCCGCCCGCGAGCCAGCGGGCGATCAGCTTGCGCTCGAACTCGTACCGCTCCTTCACGAGCGGCTGGACCGTCTCATGCGGCTGCTCGCCGTACGCCTCGGGCCAAATGTCGTCCCCCCCGATCAGCACCAGTCCATCGAGCACCTCCAGATACTTCTGGAAGACCTCCTCCTCATCGATCGTCGGCAGCACGACCGGCACGCCGCCATTCTCCGCCACCGCCCCGGCATAGGCAAACCCCACCGTCGTCTGCGCCGACTTCTTCTCCCTGGCCGGCTCATAGACGCTCGTGATCCCGATCAGCGGCCGGGTCCCGGACGGGGCCGGGGACGACTGACAACCGCTGCCGATCCAGAAGAGACAAACACCCAGGGATAGTACCGCCCGGTTCCTTGCGCACCTTGTGTCGCCCATGATTGACCCCTTCTTCACAGACTTCATCCATCCGGCCAGGCAAACAACTCCGGAGGCTCGACAGCTTACTGCCTTGTCTCCTGCTTGTCCACCAGGACCTGCCTCCCCCCACAGACGTACCTTGACCGGTCGAGTGGCCTTCTCTATAATCAGGTCCATGAAGAAGAGGCTGCTCATTGCGATCGTCCTCATTGCGATCTTGGTCGCGGGTCCCTTGATGGCCCTCGCTTCATACCGTGGTCGCCGATGAATTGCCGCAATGAGGAAATCAACATCAAAACAGGCCAGGCCCGGTACTCACGCTTTCTGTGGTATGTCAAAGTATCCGAACGGGTCGAGGACACGATCTTGTCCCAAGCTCTCGGCGGCGAGTCCGTGGACGTGGCCGACATCGCGCCCTGGCACATGGTCAATAGATTCTCGCCGGGCCTGCATTATTCACCACACTACATGTTCCATGGAGCCCTCTCGCAGGCGCGGCAAGTCGAGTTTGTTTTCGAGATGCTTGAGCCGGACGCTCAGCGCCAGAAACAGATTGTACGAGACCTCCTGACGCTCTGGCAGACCACCGGCAACTACTTCGAAGCGAGCCGATACCTGGCGACACTATCGAACGAAGTGAGCAAGGTCCTCGAACAGAAGTACCCCGGCTTCTTCCCACCGATCAATGCGCCGGCCGCCGTCGGTACTCCGAGCAATGTGCCATGAACCATGCAGCATCAGAATTCTACCATGTTCGCCGGCGGCTTCTATTGATCAAGGCGTTGAGCATGCTTGGACGGCAAGGGTAGTGGACACAATAACGGGCGAAGACAAAGCATCATATTACCGATGATCTCCATCTTCGAAGTCTGCGCTTGCCGTGGCTGACGGGAGCATCGTCGCCCTGATGTCCGGCTGCGTAAGCAAAGTCATGAATGCCACGATAAAGAGACGGCGAGACGTGGCACATATGCTAGTGAACAGGCCTGGGTTCTTCGAACCAGCGCAAGAGGCGGCGTCTGGCCAAGTCCAACTGTTCCCGCCGTTCGCCCATCGGACGGCCCGGGTGGAAGGCCGCGGAGGCCAATACGTGTTTCCATCCGGATTGTTCCAGAGCGGAGAATCTGGTCGTCACGATTTCCCTCGCTTTCTGGATGACGTCCGAGGATGCATGACGACTCAGGAAGCCGCGGCCTTCCTGGTAATCACTCAACTGTGCCAGCGTGGCGATCAGGTATATGTCGTAAGCGTGCGCCTGGGCGCGTTCCTCGTCGCGTCGCGGATCGGAGTCTCTGTCCTCATAGGCGAACACCTTGAGGATCAGCATGTTGGCCGGAGACGGTACGCTCACAAAGAGGCTCCCGGGCGGTACCGATCCTGGCATCAACAGCGCCAGGTCGATCGTCCTGAGATCCTCTTCGATGAAACACGCCTCGGGTGTCAGACGCCCGTGCAATCTCATTCGGACCAGCTTGACCCTCCCGCCCTCGATCGCAACCGCCTCGACCGGCGGTGCGAGGATGTCAAGTCGCCGAGCGGGCACTTTCATGAAACGGAAACACCGGCCCTCCTCGCACGTGACGTACTGCAGTTCTTCGAGAATGGCGCGAGCAATCGCCTCTCGCGTCGCTCGTTGCCCGGCTTGGGACGGTGTGATCATCAGGTCAATGTCCTGCGTGGCTCGCACGGCCTGCGGCCGATCCCGGAACAACAGGTAGAGGCCCAGGCCGCCACAGATCACCGGTCGCAGACCGAGCCGGTTGAAAGCCTCCGTGATCTCCCGCAACTGATTGAGAAGGGCGATGTTCATTCCGTCGCCTGAAGAATCTGGGACCGTAGAAGATCGGCGATCTTCGGTCCACGCGGCGTATCGATCGTCATTTCCAGATATAACTCTACGTCATCAACCACCCACAGGCCGTTGGTGGTCTGAACGTTGAACCAGGGGGTCCGATCCTTCGTTTCGATCACCGTGACCTGTCCGAATTCATCGTCCGGAAGAAAGCCAGATCCCAGGCGTTCTGATGCCTGCCCGACCTGTCCCATGTCCTGAACGTACAGGGTGATCTGACTGCCTGCCGCGTGGCCCTTCAACTCGGCAGCATAGAACCCACAAAATACATAGGTAGGCCCCAATAGAGAACAGAAGTCCTGGAGCATTTGCCCCGTGTTTGCGGCGGCAAACTTGGATGTTCTCACACAGCGGCTTCGGGCCCAGGCCGCGTAGCTCCCGGCCAGTTGGGCCAGGAGCTTGGCGCGATCGCCGGCGAATATGCCGGAGTCTGTTTTGGACACGAGCAGGTCTTCCTCCAAGGAGCGGAGGACCTTCGATACGGTGGAAATCGTAATGCTCCCATTGCGCGACTTGATGAAGCTCGTGATTTCCGATACGGAGGCGAAGCCCGCCGGTCTCAGCAACAAGGCCCTGGCAACGAGCGATGCCGTACCCTGGAATACTTTCTTGATGGGAGCGGTGTCAGGGAACCGATTGGGCCGCCCCGTTCGCTCGATATAGACCCGATGGTTGGCTTGCACGACCATGTTGCCCGACAGGTCCATCCAGGATACGCCGGCCTCTCGGAGGATATCGGCTTGACGTGGTGGTATGTAAGACGCAATGATCAAGGGGACCAACTCCGGGTCTTTGGCTCTCGTGGCGAGCCCCAGAACTTGCAGACATTTGGCCTGAATGGTCTTCGGCGTTCCCAACACTGTGATCTCTGCCAAGGCCTGGAAGGAAGGTCCCCCTTCGATCGCAAATCTAATCAACACTTCGGCGCGCACACCTGCCCCGATCGGTGTCTCTCTTGTCAGTGAGATAACGGTGAGAGGAGCATACTGTGCACCCATCGCCAGAAACTGATCGATAACTTCTTTCTCCGTAATTCGCACAGGGCTATTTCCTATATGTGAGAGTTTTCCTATTCAGGAAATATCGTCTCTTTCATCACCTGTCAACAGATGTTCTTTCCAAAAAGCTAACTTTTTCCTCTTTAGGAAAATGGCTAATCCTCTGGCTTACAGCCTTTATCGTCGCGACGAGCTGCCGGGTCTGGGGATCAGTACAGTCGGCGGATTTACAGGCCCGTATCGGTGGTCCCTGCCGACGACATTCAAGCTTGAAGTCTTCCGGCGGCTACACTATCGTGGTAGTCGAGAGGTTCATGGTACCGTCGGGTATCGCGCGATGGGAGCAGAAGATCCGTCGTGGCATCTATTGAAACGGGAGGTAAGAGGCCATGAACAACGAGACCAGGTTGTCAACGCGCCGGAGTTTTCTCAGGGGTGCCGCGGCGGGTACGGCCGGCGTATGCGGCCTGCCGTGGGTTGTCCCGTGTTCGGTCTTCGGCTCGGCCGCTCCGAGCAATCGGATCAACGTCGGCTGCATCGGGACCGGCAACATGGGCTTCAGCGACCTGCAAAGCCTGATGAATCAGGATGATACCCAGATCCTCGCGGTGTGCGACGTGAATCGGGGCAGCGGAGGCTACAAGACCGCAACGCAGTTTCTCGGACGCGAGCCGGCCCGCAAACTGGTGGACAACTATTACGCGAAAAAGCAACGGGCGGGGACCTATGCCGGCTGCGCCGCCTACAATGACTTCCGCGAGTTGCTGGCCCGCGCCGATATCGACGCGGTCTCGATCACGACGCCCGACCACTGGCACGCCATCCAAGTCATCCAGGCGGCCCAGGCGGGAAAGCACATCTATTGCCAGAAGCCGCTGAGCCTGACGATCGCCGAAGGCCGGGCCATGGTCGAGGCGGTGCGCCGCCACAAGGTCATCCTGCAGACGGGCAGCCAGTACCGCTCGGTGGAACGGGTGCGCTTTGCCTGCGAGCTGATCCGCAACGGGCGGATCGGTCAGGTCCGGCGCGTCGTGACCAGCCTGCCCCGGCACGGCCTGCGGTCCGACCTGGAGGCCTGGACGCCGACGCCCGTGCCCGATGGTTTTGACTATGACTTGTGGCTGGGTCCGGCGCCGGCGGCGCCCTATCACCCACACCGTTGTCTCTATACCTTCCGCTTCTTCCAGGACTATGCCTGCGGCGAGACGACCAACACGGGCGCCCACAAGTTCGACGTGATCCAATGGGCTCTCGGCACCGATCACACCGGGCCGGTGGAGATCAAGGATCTGGGCAGCGAGTTCCCCACCACCGGCCTCTATGACGCGGTCAGCACGATTCACTTTCGGGCGCGCTACGCCAACGGCGTCGAGCTGATCTGCACGCCGGACGGTGTCGGAGGCCCGGGACGCTTCGAAGGGACCGAAGGCGTGGTGGAGGTGGGCTGGAACTCCGTGCGCACCGAGCCCGAGTCCCTCGTGAATACCGTCATCGGACCGAACGAAATCCACCTGGACCAGAGCCGGGAGCACAAGCGCAATTTCCTCGACGCCATCCGGGCCGGCCGCGATCCGATCAGTCCCATCGAGGTGGGACATCGTTCGGCAACCATCTGCCACCTGGCCAACATCGCGATGAGACTCGGCCGCAAACTCCGCTGGAACCCGGACGAAGAACGCTTCCTGGGCGACGACCAGGCCAACCGCCTCTTGCGCAAACCGCTCCGCGCCCCGTGGCACCTGTAGCGAACCTGGTGAGGGTT
>VGYL01000224.1 GCA_016872975.1 Planctomycetota bacterium | reverse complement strand
CAGGGCCGGTTGTTGCGCTTCGCCCGCGCCAAGCTCCCCCAGCGCGCCGACGCGGAGGACGTGGTGCAGGAGACCTTCGTCGCCTTCGTGCGGAGCATCGCCCGCTACCGCGGCGAGTGCGATCTGGAGACCTACCTCTTTTCCCTCATGCGGCGCAAGATCATCGACAGCTACCGCAGCGCCGGGGCGCGGCGGGTCTGCCTCATCCAGGATGCCTGCGAAACCGACTCCGACGAGCCGGCCTCCGATCTGCTTGACGTGGTGGAAAGCCCGGTCCAGACCGCGAGTTGGTACGCCCGCGCGGATGAGCAATACGACCGGCAGAAAGCCGCCTTGGCGGAGGCCCTGACCGAGTTGATCGACGGCATGAAGAAGGCCCTGAAGCTGCGCGATCTCCAGATCATCGAGCTGCTCTTCTACGGCCAGCTTGCCAATAAAGAGGTCGCCCGCACGATGGGTCTGGACGAAAAGGCGGTCGCGCTGATCAAGCACCGCAATCTCAAGCAGATTCGCGAGCACATTGCCCATTGCGGATTGCAGATTTCGGATTGCGGATTGGAAGACGTGCCCGAAGCGAATCCGCAATCCGCAATCCGCAATCCGAAATCGTTTGACTCCTTGTTAACCGATCTGTGGGAGACCTACCGCTTCAGTTGTCCCAAGCGCAACACGATCGGCGCCTACATGCTCGGGACGCTGGAGCCGGACTGGCATCAGTACGTCGCGTTTCACCTGAACACCCTCGGCTGCCGGTTCTGTCGGGCCAACCTCGACGACCTGCAGACCCAAAGCCGCGAAACCCGGCAGGAAGCCTTCCAGGCCCGCATCATGGAATCCACCATCGGCTTCTTGAGCCGGCCGATGTAAGTTTCGTGCATTCACACAATCGCGAATCGCTGGATTGACCTCTCGCACCCGGCGCTGTAAACTCACTACATGAAATGTAGTCAGGGCTGAAGGAAACTCGTTCGTCGTTGCCTAGGTTGTTTCCAAGAAACCGTAAGCCCGTTAATGCCAACGGTATGACATCGTCAGATGTTTCGTGAGAGGCGGATCCGATTTGGCGTACCGTGTAGAATACTCGCCTGCTGCGGAAGAACACTTGCGCCACTTGACGGCTCGTCAGCAGGCTATCGTCCTGGATGCCATCGATGAACAACTCACGCGGCAGCCGACGGTCGAGACGCGCCATCGGAAGCCTATGCGTCCCAATCCCTTGGCGCCCTGGGAACTCCGCGTTGGAGATTTCCGGGTCTACTATGACGTCGAAGAGGAGCCGGAGGCGATGGTGTTGATTCGTGCCATAGGCTGGAAGGAACGTAATCGTGTCCACATTGGTGGAGAGGTTGTTGATCTATGAAGATTGTGGAGCAGGCAGAAGCAAAGGCCCCATTGGCCACCTATGCGGCGGACGTCGCCCAGGAGCCTGTGATCATCACGGTGAACGGGAAGCCTGTCGCCGCCTTGGTCGCGATCGAGAACGCCGATCTCGAAACGGTTTCGTTGAGCACCAATCCGGCGTTTCTCACGCTCATCGAACGTTCGCGTGCACGCCACCGCGCCGAAGGGGGACTCTCCGGCGACGAAGTGCGCCGCCGTTTGGGGTTGAGTCAGACATAGCTTGGCTGGGAAGGTCCGGCCGTGAGAGCGATCACCTGCACGGGGTTCCGAAAACGTACGGCCGGGGTGCTATATTGATCCCATGAACAAGGTTGGTTGTCGGCAGGAAGGGGAGAAGACTCTCTGATGACCGGTCTGTAAAGCGTCAAGAGTTGATTCGCATCAGAACTATCCGCGGGAGTCGGGAGTGGCAGGCTGATGTCCGATGTCATGCACACGAATGCACAGGCAACGCCGCCGGAGGCGAGACGCCGTGGGCGCGTGAAGAGGGCGCTTCGGTGTCTGGCGGTGGGGCTGTTGATCGGCCTGCTGCTTCTGTGTGTGTTTTCGTACAACCCTCTGCGCACGCTCGCCTCTCTGCAGAGAGTGGACGATTTTCCTCTGTATAGGATGCAATATCGCGGGACCTATCTGTTCGATTCCGTGGCTCAGAAGGGCATGGACCGTCCCCTCTTCCGAAAGCTGTATCGTGCTGTGAATTCCGGCGCCTGCACGAGTTTTGTGACGTCAAATGCGCAAGGCGACGTGCTGTTCGGTCGCAATTTCGACTGGAGTCACAGGTCGTCTCTGTTGCTGTACACGGCTCCGGCGCGCGGGTACGCCTCTGTCTCAATGGTGGATCTCTACTATCTCGGCTTGGACAAGATGCTGGAAATCCCCTGGACCAAACGCTTGGTCTTGCTGGCCGCGCCTCACGCCGCCATTGACGGGATGAACGAGTGCGGCGTGGCGATCGCGCAGAATGCCGTGCCCCGCCGGCCCACACCCCGAGACCCCAATAAGCCCACTCTGCTCAACAGCCAGATCGTGCGCCTCGTGCTCGATCGCGCCAGCGACGTGAACGAAGCAGTGGCTCTGATTCGGCAGTACCACGTCGAGTTCGCGGATGTCGCCGTCCATTTCCATATCGCCGATGCTTCAGGAGAATCGGCTGTCGTCGAGTATCTGGATGATGGAATCACGGTGATTCGCGGTCACCGGTCCGGCCAAGTCTCAACGAACCACCTTCTTTCCGAGGAGAACGATTCCGATTGTTGGAGATATCGGAAGGCATCGGAGATGATGGGCGAGGTACGCGCCGGCACCTCGTGGCTCGAGGCGATGCACCTGCTAGAGGCCACTTCGCAGGGCAACACGGTCTGGTCCGCGGTCTACAATCTGTGCTCCGGTGAGATCCGGTTGGTCATGGGGCGGGACTACGACCGCGTACACACCTTCCAACTTACCATGAAGCGCCGCGAATGAGGGCCCTGGTTTGCAGTGTGCTCGTAAGAGCATAAGAAGATAACGCCTCACGGCGTCGCTACCAACGACCAGCCACCGCACGGCGCAATCCTGCCGCACGATCGGTATCACAGGTTCATGGGCAGGCCGCGGTCGCGGAGGTATTGTTTCATCTGGCGGATGGTGTAATTGCCGAAGTGGGTGATGGAGGCCATGAGCACGGCGTCGGCGCCGCCCACCACGACTGCGTCATAGAGGTGATCGAGCGTGCCGGCCCCGCCGGAGGCGATCACCGGAATGTTGACGGCGTCGGAGACGGCCTTGTTGAGCTCATTGTCGTAGCCGGCTTTCGTGCCGTCGGCATCCATGCTGGTCAGGAGGATCTCGCCGGCGCCCAGTTGCTCGCCGCGCACCGCCCATTCGACCACGTCGATATCCGTCGGCTCCGAGCCTGCCTTGACGCACACCTGCCAGTGGCCGGGGTGCGTTTTTGACCGGCGGGCATCGATGGCAAGGACCACGCACTGATTGCCGAACCGCCGCGAGGCCTCGGCGATCAGATTGGGGTTCTGCACCGCGGCGGTGTTGACCGAGGCCTTCTCCGCGCCGCTGCGCAGCAGCTTGTCGATCTGCTCGATCGTCCGAACGCCGCCGCCGACGGTGAAGGGAATGAACACGTTCTGGGCGACCCGCCGGATCATGTCCACGATGGTCTTGCGCGAGCGGATCGTCGCGGTGATATCCAGGAAGACCAGCTCGTCGGCTCCGGTGTCGCTATAGCGCGCCCCCAGCTCGACCGGATCGCCCGCGTCGCGGAGGTTCAGGAAGTTGACGCCCTTGACGACGCGATTGTCCTTGACGTCGAGACACGGAATGATGCGCTTGGTCAGCATGTCAAGAAGTTCCAAGTTTGAAGTTTCAAGTTTCAAGTTCAGAGCGTCCATCGTCTCTGACTTCACACTTCAAACTTCACACCTCAAACTCTCCTCCTACATATCTCATGGAAGTTCCGCAGGACCTGCAAGCCCTGTGGCCCGCTTTTCTCCGGGTGGAACTGCACGCCGTAGATATTGCCTTTCTGGATGGAGGCGACCAGCGGAAATCCGTAGTCCGTGCAGGCGATTCTCACCTGCTCATCCTGCACCCGCCCATGGAACGAGTGAGCGAAATAGAAGTGTTTGGCTGGACCGAGGCCCGCGAGCAGGTCCATATCGGGAGGTAGTTCCACCAGGTTCCAGCCCATGTGCGGGACCGTCTGCTCGGGCGGGACCGGCACCACCTGCCCTCGGACCAGGCCGAGTCCCTGGTGAGGGCCGTATTCGCAGCTCTCGTCGAAGAGCAGTTGGTGGCCGACGCAGATGCCCAGGATCGGTTTGCCCGCGCGGGCCGCCTGCTGAACCGGTCCGGCGGCGTCGCCCAAGGCGTCCATCGCGTACCCGAACGCCGCCACACCCGGCAGGACCAGACCGGCGGCCTTCTCGATCCGTGCCGGGTCCCGGCTCAGTTCGGCGTCGCACCCGATGTGCTGCAGGGCGTTGCAGACGCTCTGGACATTCCCAACGTTGTAGTCAATGACCACGATCATCGTAAGAATCCTACCCGTCAAGACTTAGGCCGTCAAATGAGAGTATCTGATGCGCAGATTAAGGAGAAGTGATTTGCCCTTGCCGGAGGCTTGATTCATGATGACAAACCCCAGCCGCTCTTGGGCAGGTTTCTTGGCATTTTGTCTGGAGCTTACGCCCGAGAATGTCGAAATAGTACCGGACACAAGCGTGAACCATTATTCCAGTCAGGAAGGCATGTATGTGCGGCATTGTGGCGTATCTGGGACGGAAAGCGGCGCAGCCGATTCTCGTGGAAGGCCTCAAGCGGCTCGAATACCGGGGGTATGACTCCGCCGGGATTGCGCTGTTGCGGAACGGCGGTCTGTGCATCAAGAAGACCTGCGGCCGAATCAGTGCTCTGGAGCAAGTTCTGGAGGGACCCCGCGGCCTCGACACCCTGGGGATCGGCCATACCCGTTGGGCGACCCATGGGCCGCCGAACACGGTCAATGCCCATCCTCACGTGGACGGCACCGGCAAGATTGCGGTCGTTCACAACGGGATCATCGAGAACTACAACACGCTCAAGACCTGGCTCCAGAGCGAAGGCGTCGCGTTCCAGAGCGAGACGGACACCGAGGTCATCTCCAACCTGATCGGCTACCTTTACTGCCACGGGGAGTCGGCGGAGCGCTGCAACGGGCAGCATCTGTTCGAATGGGCCGTCCAGCAGGCGCTGCAGCGGCTCCACGGCACGTTTGGACTGGCGATTCTGTGCTCGGATTTCCCGGATACGCTCATCGGCGCCAAGCGGGGCAGCCCCCTGATCCTCGGCGTCGGCAACGACGAATACATCCTGGCCTCCGATGCCGCCGCTATCGTCGAGCATACGACCCGGGCGATCTACCTGGCCGACAACGAGATGGTTCTGATCGGGTCGGAGGGCTTCCACACCAAGACCATCAACAACGTGGTCGTGGCCAAGGATCTCAAAGAGATCGAGTTCTCGCTCGATCAGATCGAGCTGGGCGGCTTCGAGCACCACATGCTCAAGGAGATCTTCGAGCAGCCCCAGTCGCTGAGCATGTGCCTGGGCGGCCGGATCGACAAGCAGTGCGGCAAGATCAAGCTGGGCGGCATCGCCGACCACCTGCGGGAGCTGACCCAGGCCAAGCACATCATCTTCACCGCCTGCGGCACGGCGTTCCATGCGGGCCTGGTCGGGGAGTTCCTGCTCGAACACCTGGCCCGAATCCCGGCCGAGACGGAATACGCCAGCGAATTCCGCTACCGCAATCCGATCATCGGCGACGACACGATCGTCGTCGCCATCAGCCAGTCCGGCGAGACGGCCGACACGCTCGCGGCCGTCGAGCAGGCCAAGGAGCGCGGCGCCCGGGTCCTGGGGATCGTCAACGTCGTCGGCTCCTCCATCGCCCGGGCGACCGATGCCGGCATCTACCTGCACGTGGGACCGGAGATCGGCGTCGCGAGCACCAAGGCCTTCACCGCCCAGGTGGCGGTCTTGAGCATGCTGGCCATCGAGCTGGGCCGCCGGCGGCATATCAGCAGCGATGATGCCGCCCGATACATCGACGAGCTGTCCCAAATCCCCGAGAAGATCAGCACGATCCTGGACCAGTCGAGTCACATCCGGGAGATCGCCGCGGCCAATATCGACCGCGAGAACTGGCTCTTCTTGGGCCGGGGATTCAATTATCCCGTGGCCCTCGAAGGCGCCCTGAAGCTCAAGGAAATCAGCTACATCCACGCCGAGGGTCTGCCGGCGGCGGAGATGAAACATGGCCCCATCGCCCTGATCGCCGACGGCATGCCCGCGGTATTCATCGCGACGGCGGGGCCGCAATATGATAAGATCATGGGCAATATCGAAGAGGTCCGGGCCCGCGGCGGCAAGATCATCGTCGTGGCCACCGAGGGCGACGACGAGATCCGCCGCCACGCGGATCACCTGATCACGATCCCGGAGGCCCCGGAGTTGCTGCAGCCGATGCTGGCGGTCGTGCCGCTGCAACTGCTGGCCTACCATGCCGCGGTCCTCCGCGGCCATGACGTCGACAAGCCACGCAACCTGGCCAAGAGCGTGACCGTCGAGTGATGTTTGAAGTGTGATGTTTGAAGTGAATCATAGATCAACCATCAACCATCAACCATCAACCACCCGCGGCTTCACGCTGCTGGAGTTGCTGGTCGTGATCTCCATCATCTCGCTGCTGCTCGCTCTCCTGGGACCGTCATTGACCCGGGCGAGGTCCCTGGCCCGGCGGGTCGCCTGTTCGCACAATCTCAAGCAGGTGGCCCTGGCGATGAGCCTGTACACCCACGACCACGACGGCAAGTACCCGTGCGCCCAGGACCCGGTTTCGACCCAGCCCCCGTACTGGCTGTGGATGGGCCGGGGTTGGCGGCGGTGGGTCCAGCCGTACCTGAGCACCACGGTCGATGTGAACAACCCGTCCGTTCTCCTGTGTCCCGCCGACCGGACCGACCCGGCGAAGTACGAGTCGACCAGCTACTCCTACTCCATGGCCTTCTACCACAGCCCGGAGCAGATCGACGCCATGAGCACCCCCGCAGATACGTACACCAATCCGCAGCCCTCCATCGCGCAGCGGGTCGGCGACGTCGCGACGCCCTCCGGCAAGATCCTGATCGGCGAGTGGCTGAGCAACCACGCTCCCATCGAGAATGACAAAGGCTGGTGGGACTGGCGGGGGAGCCGCGGTTTTCTGCTGGCCGACGGCCAGACGGGCTACTTCGAAGCGGAAAAAATTCGCCCGGCCCGCGACGAATTTCCCGACGCCAATCTGACGGTCCACGGCGTCAAAGGTCGCGACCTCGCCCCGTAGGATCACCCCGAATCATGCTGGGATGAGGCGGGTTCCAACGAGCGGCTGAGGAATGTCCGGTGGGGGTCATCCGCGTTGTCTCCCTGCATGCTCCCGGCGGTGCCACGCTGGCATAAGCCCTTGATATGTCGCCACTTATGGCTCACCGAGACGCCGGCATGTAGATGGCTCCCGGCGCCGCGATTCACCGGTCTGTTTGTTCTTCCTTGTTTGCTTTGGCACCGGAGTCATACGGGCGGACCACCCGCTGCTCCTGCCTTGGTTCCTGCGGAAACGAAGAAGCGGTTTGGGACTTCCGCGCGGACAATTGCGGGAAGTCCTTGACGGCAGGAATGGACTTCTTGTTCTTCGGTTGCTATAATGAACCTGTGTGCCGGATGTGCTCGCACGAGACATCGGGCATCGAACATGGTTGTCATCGAGGGTATGAAAGGCCGTGCCGCTCTGCAGGAGCGGCCCAGGAAATCTGGGGGGAGCGTGTCGCTCGAACGTATCAGGCATTGGTTCCGGGGCAAGAGATTGGATGCGGAGGTGACGCTGCCCGCTGGGGTGCCTCATCTCGATCCGCTGGAGCCCCGTGTGCTTCTCAATGCCGACTTCACCGGCTCAGCCTCCTTGTTATCATTCTCCACACCGCTCGATGACCCCGCCGTCGTCGTGGACCTGAATCAGGTGGATCATCCGGTTCAGGAGACCCAGACGCCGCTCTTGAGCTTCGAGCTGGGGCAATCCACAACGGCCCCGGGTGGCTCCGGACAGGTCCAAGAGACTATTGAGTCGGAACCGGATGTGGACGCGGTCGTGCAGCCGATCGAGACAGATCTGGATGTAGAGCCGGCCGTCACGGCATCTGGCCTTCAGTTGATCGGATCCGGCTCGCTGGTGGAAACGCAGCCGCAGACATCGGCGGCAGATCAGTGCGAATCTGCCTGTCTGACTGCGACGAGTCAGCAGGATAGCGTCGAAGTTCCGGAGGCCCTTTCCCTGGAGGCACGTGGCCCCCCGATCGCTGCCCCGGATTCCACAAGTTCCTTGTCTGTCGATACTTATGCGTTAGAGGTAGAATCTTCCGATTTCACTCCCGTAGCGGGTCTGGGTATGCCCGACCTGCCGGGACTTCATCTTGTCGTTCCCTCGTCGCAAAGCCTTACGGGCCAGGTCATTTACCTGGATTTCGACGGTGAACGACATGTCACCTACCAGGGTCCTGTGACGGTTGGGCCGTTTGACGTGCCCGCCTTTTCGCTCGACGGCACGGCTTTGGCGAGCCAGGAGGGTGCCGTCATCGCCGCGGTCCTCTCTCAGTTGCAGCAGGTCTTTGCCGGTTCCGGGGTCATCTTCACGACCGAACGACCGCAAGGGTCAGTGCTCTATTCCACGGTCTGGATCGGGGGGGATGGTTCCGCCTTCCAGGCCCACGGGTCATTCCTCGGCTTGGCGGAGCAGGTAGACGTGGGCTACGGAGTTCTAACGGACAACGCCTTCGTTTTCAGCGCTCGGTTGCTCCGTATCGCCTCCGTCGGGGCCGACGCTTTTGTGGATCAGTTGTCCCAGACGATTGCCCATGAGATTGGTCATCTGCTGGGATATGTCCATGATGCATCGCCGGACTACTGTCGGGTCGGATTATCGGCGTTGGCAGACGTCGCATTGCCGGAGATCACGGTGCTGGGCAACGGCCTTTCTATCGCGGACGGGGATACGACGCCCGGTGCGACCGACCACACGGACTTTGGCTCCGTGGCCCAGGGGGCGGCGGGGA
>VGYL01000223.1 GCA_016872975.1 Planctomycetota bacterium | reverse complement strand
AATGACCAAACGCGAAGAAAACTCAAAACCTCTCGCGCCGAGCCTTGTCCGCCCATCAGCGCCGGTCCTCGCGCATGGTACCAGCGTTTTGAGCCTTGGTGCTTTGAATTTTGGATTTGTTTGAGATTTGGAATTTGGAATTTGGAATTTCCGCGCCCTACGCGGCGAGCGGTGATCCCGCCCGCGGCGTTATCGCCACGACTCGAGCGGCTTCTCGTCCCAGCGCAGGGACGGCACGGCGGCAAGTTGCTCCGGCGCGCTGAGGTTGGCCATGATGCTCTCGAACAGGACGATCGACTTGTCCCGGTCGCCGAAGACGCCCACGCGGATCGACAGCTCGGTCCGGCCGCCCGGCAGGGCGCCGACCTGGATGTCCACGGTCTCGAGCTGGGCGTTGACCGCCCGGATCTCGCCCGCGAGCCCGTCCTGGGCGGCCCGCGTGGAGCGAAGGTCCAGCTCGCTCGTCGCCCGCTTCGCGGCGGTGTACACCGTCCGGATCGGCAGATCCAGCTCGGCCCGGAGCGTCTCGAAGCGGTACCGCGCCTCCTGGCCCGTCACCGGATCGCGATAGGTCGTGCAGCCGGGAACCAGCCAGCCCCCGGCCAGCCCCACCGCCAGCAGTATCACGGCACGCGCTTTCCTTCCCTTATCTCCCCGCCAGCTCCGGCGACAGCCGCTGGAACTCGATGATCCGGACCTGCGTGCCCCACATGTGGATGGAGACCCGGTCCGTCAGCTCCTCCACCTGGGCCCGCAGCCGCAGCCCGTCTTGCTGAAACTCCTGGGGCAGGTTCACCGGGTGAAGCCGCCTCCCGTCGTCCGTCACGATCCCGTAGAACCCGCCCTCCAGATCGATATGCCGAACAGTGCCGGTCACAGTCCTGACACCGTCATCGGGGACGACGGCGGGCGTCTGGGCACGGTCCTGAGACCCGGCACTGTCGCATCCCCCCGCAAAGGCGAGAAGCCCCAGACCGACAATGAAACCCCCGCCGATCCTCCGAAGGTTGCTGACGTTCATGGGCTCTCCTACTTTTCGTGGATGACGAACGTGATTTTCATGTCCACGCGGTACTCGGTGATCTTGCCGTGGTCCACCTTGACCTGCATTTCCTTGATCCAGGCGGAGCGGATATCGTCGACGGTCTGGGCCGCCCGGCCGATCCCCTGCTGCACCGCATCCTCGAAGCTCGTCGGCGAGTTCGAGCTGATCTCAATGACTTTGGCAACCGACATCGCCGTACCTCCCGGCCCTAGAGTTCGTTACCTGAAACTCTCTTTCTCTGTCGTTCTACGTTGGAACATAGGGCAAGCAGCGCCCGGGCGGCATCAGGAAACCACTTCATTGCAGACCATCAATCTCCTGCCACCCACGCAACCAACGGCAGGAAACCACGAAGAACGCCAGCACGCACGTCCACGGTCGGCGGCGCAGGAACGCCAGGGTGAACAGCCCCGTCAACAGCAGCGCCATCACCAACGCGATGACCACTTGCGCCAGACGCATCGACACCCCCACGAATTGATGATTGATGATTTTGAGATTGCTTCGTCGCTGAAGCTCCTCGCAACGACATACGGGGGCGCCCGATGTCATTGCGAGCGAGGCTCACCGAGCGCGGCAATCCTGTCCTTGCGAGGCCCGACGCGCAGCGGCGTTTCGCGCCGAGGGTGACGAAGCAACCTCACCCATCGTCACGGCACGTGCGAAAGGCGGTACTAGGGGGAATCCTCATTCGGAGTAAGCAAATTCCTTAGTCCGGAATTCTTCCTTGTCCGCGGCCGGGACCGTAGTTAAGATGACGCGAGATCGTTCCATATGAATGGAGGACGCTTCTCCATTTCGGAGGCTCAGGCATGGCAAAGAGAAAAGTGAAGGACAAGCAGACTCCCCAGCGGCAGGAACAACCTCCTGCGGAAAAGCAGGCCGCGGACCGGCCGGAGGCGGACGGCAAGAAGAGGGTGGCTCCGCCAGAGCCGCCGGCGGCATGATCATGGCCCAGAAGGAGGACCAGGCCAAGTACGATTCCATGCCGCGCAGCGCCATCGAGACCGGCATGGTCGATTTCGTCCTGCCGGTCGAGAAGATGGGCGAGCAGATCCTGCACTACATCCGCCACCCCTACCTGGAGCGGCAAAAGCCCGCGGAGCCGGAGGAAAAGGTCGAGAGCCTGCTCCAGAAGGTCTTTCTCCTGATCCGCAACCAGACCGGTCACGATTTCTCCCATTACAAGCGCAACACGATCCGCCGGCGGATCGCCCGGCGGCTGGCGGTCCACCAGATCGAGGACCTGGAGCACTACCTCAAGCTGCTCCAGGAGAGCGCCGAGGAAGTCGGCATCCTGGCCCGGGAGATGCTGATCACGGTGACCAACTTCTTCCGGGATGCCGAGGCCTGGGACTCGCTCCAGGAGCACGTGATCCGCCCGCTGGTCGAGCAGGGGCCACCGGAGCAGCCGCTGCGGATCTGGGTGGCCGGCTGCGCCACCGGGGAGGAAGCCTACACGGCCGCCATCCTGTTCCAGGAGCAGATGGGCAAGAGCAACGTCCATCGGGCCCTGCAGATATTTGCGACCGATCTCGACGAGGAATCCGTCAGCGTGGGCCGCCGGGGTATCTATCCCAAGAGCATCGCCGCCGACGTGTCGCCGGCACGGTTGCAGCGGTTCTTCACCGAGGAAGGCAACAGCTACCGGATCAGGAACAACACCCGCGAGACCATCGTCTTCGCCAAGCACAACCTCGTGAAGGACGCCCCCTTCTCCCGGCTGGACCTCGTCTGCTGCCGCAACGTCCTGATCTACATGGACAACACCCTGCAGAAGAAGCTGATCCCCATGTTCCACTACACCCTGAATCCGGGCGGACATCTGTTTCTGGGGGAGAGCGAATCGATCGGGGTCTTTGCCGACCTGTTCGCGCCGGTGGACGCCCGGCACAAGATCTTCCAGCGCAAGGCCATGGAGACCAGCTACGAGCCGGAGGCGGGGGAAGCCGGCTACCACCCGCCCGCGCCGGTCGCGCGCGGGCCGCTGCGCCCGTTGCGGCCGTCGCTCGGTGCCGCGGAGATCGCCGAGCGGGTCATCCTGCGGGATTATTCCCTGCCCTGCGTGCTTGTCGATGCGGACTACAACGTCATCTATTTCAACGGGGACACGAGCAGGTACCTGATCCAGCCGGGCGGCAGGCCCACCTTCAACCTCATCCAGATGGCCCGGCCGGAGATTCACTTCAAGCTCAACCTGCTGCTCAAACGCGCCTTCCACAAGAACCGCATGACGGTGGAAAAGGACGTCCAGGTCCGGGTCAACGATCATTTCCTCGATACCGACATCGTGGCGCGGCCCGTCGCGGAAGCGGGGGTGGGGGTGGGCGAGAATCTCATGCTCATCGTCTTCAAGAGCCGCCCGAAGAACCAGAAGATCGAAGGGAGCGCCCCGGTGGTGGCGGAGGTGCCGGCGGAGGAGAAGGACGCCCACATCCGCGAGCTGGAGCAGGAGCTGCAATCGACCCGGGAATACCTCCAGACCACCATCGAGGAGCTCAAGACCAGCAACGAGGAGCTCAAGAGCTCCAACGAAGAGCTGCAATCGACGAACGAGGAGCTGCAGAGCACGAACGAGGAATTACAAACAAATTCAAATGACCAAACGGGAAGAAAACTCAAAACCTCTCGCGCCGAGCCTGGTCCGCCCATCAGCGCCGGTCCCTCCGTGCGGCGCCAGCGTTTTGAGCCTTGGTGCTTTGAATTTTGGATTTGTTTGGGATTTGGTGCTTGGGATTTGGAATTTCTCTGCTCTTTGGTGCTTGGGCTTTGGAATTTCGCCCCGAGCGTGCCGGCGAACGTAAACGGAACCAGAAGATGAGTCCACGTGACCGACAACCCGTGAAGGAGCCCGGCGAGCAGCGGCAGGAGGCGGAACGCCGCATGCAGAGGGAGACGCTCTCGGTCCAGGACCTGTCCGAGTCCGAGATCGCGGTCCTCGTGCACGAGCTGCGCGTCCATCAGATCGAGCTGGAGATGCAGAACGACGAGCTGCGCCGGACCCAGACCGAGCTGGAGCAGTCGCGGAGCAAGTACGCGGAGCTGTTCGATTTCGCCCCGGTGGGGTACCTCGTGTTCGATACCGGCGGCATCGTGGTCGAGGCCAATCTGACGGCCACCTCGATGCTCGGGATCGAGCGGAAATTCCTGATCGCCCGGTCCTTCAGCCTGCAGGTGGCGCCGGGCAGCCGGGACACGTGGCGGCTTCATTACGGCGCCGTCTTCACGACCGGCAAGGATCAGCGGTGCGAAATCGAGGTGATCCGCAAGGATGACAGCCGCCTGACGGTGCGGCTGCACAGCCGGCCCGTCCTGGACGCAGGCGGCAAGGTCGTCCAGTGCCGCAGCGCCCTGTCCGACATCACCGCCCTGGCCCACGCCGAGCAGCGGCTGCGGGACTCGGAGCGGCGCTTCCGCACCCTGGCGGAGAACTCGCCCGACATCATCGTGCGCCTCGACGCCGACCTGCGGGTCGTCTTCGCCAACCGCCGGGTGGAAGAGGCCCTGGACTTGCCCGTGCAGGACGTGATCGGCCGGCGGCTCGACGAGCTGGAAGTGTTCCCGGAGGTGGTCGAATCCTGGGCCGACGCGGCCCGCCAGACCTTCGCGACGGCCCGGCCCGGGCAAATGGAGTTCCACTGCGATTACGGCCCGCCGGCGGGCCTGCGCTACTTCAGCGCCGCGCTGGCGCCGGAGTTCGAAGAGGACCGGACGGTCCGAACGATCCTGGTGACCATTCGCGACATCACCCGGCGCGTCCAGGCGGAAGAAAAGTACACCACGGTCATTCGCAGCCTCCAGGACGGCTTTTGCATCCTCGACGCCGAGGGCCATTACCTCGAAGTCAACGACGCCTGCTGCCGCATGCTCGGCCGCTCCCGTGAGGAGATGGTGCAGTTGACGGTCCGCGATATTTGGGAGCCGCCGCAGTTGGAGGAAATGACTCTCCACCTGCAAAGGACCCTGCACGACGGCTCGGACCGGTTCGCGATGCGCCACACCCGCAAAGACGGGAGCCCGCTGTACTGCGATATCACCATGCAACGGCTCGACGGGGACCGGCTTTTCGTCTTTGCCCGCGACGTGACCGAGCAGCAGGCGGCCGAGCAACAGCGACTGGAAGCCCTGCGGCGCCTGGAGCTGGTCGCCGAGGCCACCAGCGACGGCATCTGGGACGTGGACCTGACCACCGATACCCTCTGGCACAACGAAGCCTACCTGACCGCCTTCGGCTATGCCCCCGAGGAAACCCGTGCGTCCACCCCGTGGTGGCGCGAGCACATCCACCCGCAGGACCGCCAGGACGTCCTGGCGGGACTGGACCAGACCCTCCGGGGCGAGCAGGACCGCTGGTCGGCCCGGTACCGCTTCCGGCGCCCGGATGGAACGTATGCCTGGGTGCTGGCCCGCGCGCGGGTGCTGCGCGACGGGCAGGGCCGGGCCGTCCGGCTGGTCGGCTCCATGTTGGACCTGACCGAGAAGCTCGAGCTGGTCAACCAACTGGAGATGGAGCGCTCGAAACTGACGACGATTCTCGACACGGCGCTCAGCGCGATCATTGTCGTGGATGAGCAGGGCCGCCTCCGCTACGCCAACCCGGCCGCCCGGGAACTGCACGGGCAACCATTGCCCCAGGACGAGGATATTCAGGCCCACCGGCGCATGGGACTCTACCACCCCGACGGCGCCCCCTGTGAGCCGGACGATCTGCCCCTGGTCCGCTCGGCCCGCTACGGCGAGACGTACACGGATCGGGAACTCCTCGTCAAACGGCCCGACGGCGAAATCCGACACATCCTGTTCAACACCAGTCCGCTGCGGGATTCGGAGGGCAAGCTCACCGGCGGCGTCGCCGTCATCCTGGACATCACCGACCGCAAGCGGGCGGAGCTGGCCCTGCGCGAGGCGCGGGACCGGCTCGAAGAGACGGTCCGCGAGCGGACCGGCCAGCTCGACGCGACCGTCGAATCGCTCCAGGAGGAGGTCGCCGAAAAGCTCGAGGCCCAGACCAAGCTGCTGCAACAAAACGAGGTTCTGCAAAGCATCATCAACCATGTCCCGGTGATGCTGTGCTTCTTCGACGCCGACGGCCACGTCGGCATGATCAACGAGGAGTTCACGCGGGTCCTCGGCTACCGCCTGGAGGACTTCCGGGAGCAAAACCTGCTGACGTTGTGCCGTTCGGACCCCGAGTGCCGCCGCGCGTTCCGGGAGCACATCCTGACGTCCGAGCCCCTCTGGCAGGACCATTTCATCCGGACCGCGGGGGCGGACGAGGTCCTCAGCGCGTGGGCCACGGTGAAGCTGGCCGACGGCTCCTACGTCGGCATCGGCCTCGACATCCGCGCGCGCAAGGAGCTCGAAAATCGCCTGCGGGAGAATGAAGAGCGTTACCGCACGCTGGTGGAGATGTCGCCCGATGCCATCACGGTGGAGCGCGACGGGGTCATCGCCTTCGCCAATTCCACCGCCGTCCGCCTGCTGGGGGCCCGGGCGCCCGACGCGATCGTCGGACGGCCCCTCCTCGATTTCATCCACCCGGACCACCGCCGGCGCGTGGACAGCCACTTCACCCGGTTGCGCAAGCGGAGAAAGCCGATGCCGACCACGGAGGAGAGGCTCGCGCGCCTGGACGGCACGGCCCTGGACATCGAGCTGGCCGCCCGGCCGATCGTGTTCGAAGGCCAGCCCGCCAACCAGGTCGTCCTGCGTGACATCACGGCGCGCAAGCAGGTCGAGACCAAGCTGCGGGACAACGCCGTGCGGCTCCAGCAGCAGGCGCAACTGCTCGACCTGGCGCACGACAGCATCGTCGTCAATGACATGGAGGGCCGCATCGTGTTCTGGAACCGCGGGGCCGAGCAGACCTACGGCTGGACCCCGCAAGAGGCGGTCGGGCGGATCAGCCATGAGCTGCTCCAGACCCGCTTTCCCCTGAACCTCATCGAGATCACCGCCAAGCTCCTGAGTCAGGGCCGCTGGAACGGCGAGCTGACCCACACCACCCGCGATGGGCAGACGATCATCGTCTCGAGCCGCTGGGCCCTGCAGCGCGGCGAGGACGGCCGGCCCGGCGGCATCCTCGTCATCGACCGCGACATCACCCAGCAAAAGCGGGCCGAGCAGGCCACCATCGAGGCCTGGCGCTTCGCCGAGAGCATCACCAACACGGTGCAGGAGGCGCTGCTGGTGCTCGACCAGGACCTGCGGGTGGTCTCGGCGAATCAGACGTTCTTCCGGACCTTCGAGGTCGCCCGCGAGGAGACGGAAGGCCGGCTCATCTATGAGCTGGGCAACCACCAGTGGGACCTCCCGGAGCTGCGCCGGCTCCTGGAGGACATCCTGCCGCACCGCAGCAGCTTCGACAATTTCGAGGTCGAGCACCAGTTCGAGCGGATCGGCCGACGGACCATGCTGCTCAACGCCCGCCAGATCCACCGCCAGAGCCAGGGGACCCAGATGATCCTGCTGGCCATCATGGATATCACGGTCCGCAAAGAGCAGGACCGCAGGATCCAGCAGCACCAGCGGGAGCTGGCCACGCTGACCGAGGAGCTGCTGCTGACCGAGCAACGCGAGCGCCGGCAGCTCGCCCTGCTGCTGCACGACTCGATCGGCCAGTCCCTGGCGTTCTCCAAGCGGGAGATCGGCGTGCTGCAAAAGAGCGTCCCGGAGAACCTCCGCGAGGCCCTGGAGTACGTCAAGCAGCAGATCGACGACTCGATCCGCCAGACGCGGGACCTGACGTTCGAGCTCAGTCCGACGACGCTGTACACCTTCGGCCTGGAGGCCGCGGTCGAGGAGCTGGCCGAGCAGATGGCCGAGACGGGGGGCTGGCGGCTGCACTTCGAGGCCACGGAGGAGGACAAACCGCTCAGCGAGCAGATCCGGGCGCTGCTCTACCGCGCGTCCCGAGAACTGTTGACGAACATTTCCAAACACGCGCAGGCGACGGGCGTATTGATCCGTATCGACCGGGTGAACGGCAACCTTCGCATGGTCGTCGAAGACGACGGCAAGGGATTCGAGATCGCGCGGCTTGAGGAGATCATCCATCAGCAGCAGGGCTTCGGCCTGTTCAGCATCCGGGAGCGTCTGACCCACGTCGGCGGCCGGTTTGCCCTCGAATCGCAGCCCGGCCAAGGAACGAAAGTAACCCTGGTCGCGCCGTTGCGACAGGAGAGTCAGAATCGATGAATTATGAATTATGATTTATGAATTGTGATCCGCAAATCATAAATCATAAATCCAGAAGGGGTGGGACAGGAGCATCAGGGTATTGATCGTGGACGATCACGGCATCGTGCGCCATGGATTGGCGCGGTCCATCCAGCAGCAGGAAGACATGGAGGTCGTCGGCCAGGCGATGGACGGGCACGCGGCGGTGCAACTCGCCCGGGAGCTGTCCCCCAACGTCGTGCTCATGGACGTGAGCATGCCCGACCTCAACGGGATCGAGGCGACGCGCGAGATCGTCCGCGAGCTGCCCGGCACGCGGGTGATCGCGCTGTCCATGCACTCGGCCAAGCGCTACGTCCGCGAGATGTTCCGGGCCGGCGCCAGCGGCTACCTGCTCAAGGACTGCGAGTTCGACGAGCTGGTCCAGACGATCCGCCTGATCGCCGAGGGACAGACCTACATCAGCCCGTCGATCAGCCAGATCGTCGTCGAAAGCTACATGCGCAGCTCCTCCGACGACAAGGACAGCGCGTTTTCCGTCCTGACGCAGCGGGAGCGCGAGGTCCTGCAGCTCATGGCGGAGGGCAACAGCACCAAGCAGATCGCCATGCGGCTGTTCATCAGCCCCAAGACGGTCGAGGCCCGCCGCCTGCGGATCATGAACAAGCTCGACATCGACAACGTGGCCCTGCTGACCAAGTACGCCATTCAAGAGGGCCTCACCCCGCCGGAACCCTAGGCCCGAGGCGCGGAAACTCCAAGTCCCAAACGCCGGCCCCAGGCCGATGGACGCGGTCACGC
>VGYL01000222.1 GCA_016872975.1 Planctomycetota bacterium | reverse complement strand
CTGGGGCCCATCATGACCGTCGTGGTCGTCACTGTGCCGTCGGCGTTCCTGATATCCGTCCAGGTCGTGCCGTTGGCCGAGTATTGGGCGGTGAAGTCGTTGCCCGTGCGGGTGATCTTGACCCACTGGGGGGCGGTGATGCCCGCCTGGGTCATGCTGCCGCAGGTGGCGCCGACGGTCTGCCGCCAGCCGAAGGAGGCGCCGCTGGCGAAGCTCTGGATCATGTAGGCAAACACCGAGCGATCTTCGAGGGTCCCGCGGATCATGACGCCGGCCTTGGCCCACGGGTCGGTGTTCTGGAGGCTGTCGACCTTGACCTGGATCGAGCCGTTGCCGTTGAGCTGCTTGTAGACGAAGCGGAAGTCATCGGCATTGCCCCAGATGTCCGTGCCTGAGCCGCCGATCGTAAACGCGCCGTTGCCCTTGTCCACATAACGGATCGGCCGGCCGCGGAACCACAGACTCAGATCGGTCACCCCATGGCCCGTCCAGTCCTGCACTGGAGCAAAGGTCCGCTCGGCCTCGCTGTAGAACGGGCTCCTGGTATTGTTGTAATCCATGGGCATGGACTGCCTGCCGCCGTGGACGATCGTCCTTTCGCCGAACGTCCCCTGGACGGCGGTGTCAAAGCCGACCTGCGAGCCGGTGCCGTTGACCCAACCATCGATCCAGGCTTCGTAGATCCGATTGCCTTCCACGTCCGTGTAACTCTCGAACTCATCCACGATCAGGAAGCCGGGGATGGTGAACGACCAGACGCTGCCTTTGTGGACGGTCTTGCCGTCGGCCTCGACCTCGTCGATGCGCCAGAAGTAGGCGCCGCCGCCCAGCTCGACCTTGCCGGCCAGCGAGAAGCTGGTGCCGGTCTGGCGGCCCTGATAGAGCGGGGAGGCCGTATCGGCGGCCCGCACGGCGTCCTTGTCCTGGCCGATATAGACATCATGCCGGGTGGCGCTCTCTCCCGCCGACCACCTCAGACTGGTGGCCTCGCGGATATCCAGGTTGGCGCCGGGGGTGGGCTGGGGATCCCAGGCCTGGAGCGGATCGCCCTGCATGACCTTGCGGATCTGTTCCAGCGTGAGCGCCTTATTGTAGATCCGGACATCATCCACCAGGCCTTTGAGGTATCGGCCTATCGCTTGCGCGTTCTCCCCGATGAGCACCGGGTGCGTGCTCTCATTGATCTGACCAGTCGAGGCCACCCGCGCATCCTCGCGGCCATCGATGTAGATGATCTTGTTGGTCCCATCATAGACCAGCACCACATGGTGCCAGGCGTTGTCGGTTACGATCGTGGTGGCGTCCAAGTTGCCGCCCGTGGGGCCGTTGCAGCCGAAGTGAATGGAGTTGCCGGCGGCGACCCCGCCGGTGCTGCTGCGGCTCATGCGATACGAGTTGTCGCCCTTGGCGAGGATGGTCTCCCAGGTCCGGCTGAACACCGCGACCTTGATCCAGCAGGCGATCGTGATCTGGTCGCGAATGTTCAGGGAGGGGTCCGTGCCGCAATTGACGTAGTCATCGAGCCCGTCGAAGGAGAGAGCGTCGCCGAGCTGGCCTTCCACGAATTTCGGGCCGCCCATCAGGGCGCCGTAGTTGTCGGAGCCGGAGTAATCCACGGCCAGGCCGGCGTTCTCGTCATCCAGCTTCCACCAGCCGACGAGACTCGGATCCGCTTTGGCCATGACCGGGCGAACCGTGAAGCTCCAGATGGGGCCGGTCACCCGGCTCCCGTCGCTCAGCACTTCGTCCACCCGCCAGTAGTAGATTTGGCCGCGTTCCAGGCCAGCCACGTCGTAGGAAGCCGCGAGTTGGCCGGTGGCCTTCTTGACCGTGGCCGCGCCGGCTTCCACGGCCGCGCGGTCGGCGCCCAGGTAGACATCATGCGTCAGAGCATTGAGGCCGGCCCTCCACTCGAGTTTGCCGCTGGCGGCAATGTACGCCGCGCCATCGGCGGGCTTCGGAGCCCAGGCGGTCTTCGGCATCGTCGTGAAACTCCACACGGTGCCGGTGTTCACCTTGCCGCTGGCCTCGACTTCGTCCACTCGCCAGTAATAGGTGACGCCCGCCTCCAGACCGGACGTCACATAGTGCATGGTGAACGGCAGATTGGACGCCACCCGGTTGGCCTCCGTCAACTGAGGGCTGGTCCCGAGGTAGACGTGATGAAAGAGGGCGGCATCGCCCGCCTTCCACTGCAGCAACGGCAGACTGACGCCCTCGGCCTTGTCTTTGGGATCGGGCCCATAGGCCAGGGATACATCCGTCAGACCCGTCATGATCTTCTGAATCTCCGCCACCGTCAGGGCCCGGTGGTAAATCTGGACGTCGTCGATCATACCCCGAAACCACTGGGCGTTGCCGCTGTGCCAGCGGCCGATGTTCGTCACCCCGGCGGTGCCGAGATAGGGAGCGGCCGTGCGCTGCGCGGACTGCGCGCCGTTGATATAGATCCTCTGAGTCTGGGTGGTCACGTCGTACCAGAACGTCAGGTGGTACCAGGTATTGTCCTGGATCAGACCGCCGGCGGTGTTGAGGTCATTGCTGTAGAATGCCATGCGAACGGCGCCGGGGACCGGACCGGTGCCGGCGGGACCGCCCAGGCGAAAATGCATGCTCAGGTTCGTGGACCCGCTCTGTTGTTGTCCGAAAACCACCTGCGCCGCCGTGTACAGCACCGGATTGACCCACATCGTGATGGTGAAACTCCGGGTGTTGAACGGGATATGGGGCGCCTCGACATAGGCGTTGGTGCCGTTGAACTGCAGGGCGGTGCGCGACTTGCCCGGCACCCACGCGGCGCCGCCGTTGACGGTGCCGTTGAACCCGTTGCCGCTCCAGTCGTTGGCTACGGTGCCCTGGCCCTCGTCAAAAGCCCACCACGCAACCAGGTCCGGGATCGGCTGGGCCCATGCCCCGGAGACCGGACCGAACACCGCGACACACAAGATGGCCAGAATCGCCCTTCTCAACATGATGACCTCCCAATACGAATAGAATCATTGCCAAATGCTGTAACAACTCAACCGAGAGCTGCCATCGACATGTTGCTACACTCGACCGTATGCCTGCTCCTCCCGTGGGGGCGGACCCCGGCGTTCACCGGGCCTCAGAGACCCACCATCCATCACGTACCGCTATTGTAGCATACCAGCCATCCGAGTCAACGGGCAATACAGTCGCCCGGACCCCATGTTATCGACCGTCCCGACCCGGGGCTTGAAGGCCTTCGGCCCTGCTATTCGATCTCGGCGATGTCGCTCTGGGGCTGGCCGACGAGGTAGATGCGGTTCTTGCCGCTGCCTTTGGCCTCCCGGAGGGCCAAATCGGCCCGTTCGAAGAGCTGTTGGACCGTCGTGCCATCCCGGGGGAAGCTGGCCAGGCCCCCACTGATGGTCAGGACGCCTTCGCCCCGGGGACCGAGAAGGCGCAGGTCCGCATTGCCGAACTCCTTCTGGAAGCGCCGGGCGATCAGAATAATCTCGCTGGGGTGCTCGGCGGTGGCCGACCGTCGCTCGTCGCTCGGGACCCGCGACCCGTGGCCCGTGGCTCGTGGGGCGTGGCCCGGGTCATGGGTCACCCGGCACGGATCACTCGTACGGCCGAGCGACGAGTCCCAGAAGACCACGGCGAACTCGTCGCCGCCGATGCGGCCGACCACGTCGTGGCCGCGGCAGCACCGCCGCATCAGGACCGCCGCCTCGCGCAGAATCTCATCGCCCGTCAGATGGCCGTAGACGTCGTTGTAGTGCTTGAAGTTGTCGATGTCGAAGACGAGCAGCGTGACGCGTCCCTGGGTCTGGCGGGCGTGGTCCAGGATCTGCCGGGCGAACTCCCAAAGGTACCGGCGATTCTTCAGGCCCGTCAGGTCGTCGGTCGTCGCCAGCCGCTCCAGGTAGCGGATCTTCTGCTCCAGGCTCGCCAGGAGGGCGTCGGGCACGGATGGTGCCACGGTGGCGGTGGCGTCGGGCGCTGCGTCAGACGTCGGACGTTGGACGTCACGAGCCGCGCCACCGTCCGACGCTCGACCACCCTGTCCGGCAGCCAGCCGCCCCGGCTCCGCGCCGGCCAGCGCACAGAGACTGGTCAGACACGTGGGGCAGACGACATAGGCATCCGCCAGACTCTCGCCGCCCTCCGCCGTCACCAGCCGCCGTGCGATCGGCTCTTCGTGCATCTGGGCCAACAAGAAGACCCTCGTCTTCGTGCCTTCTCGCAGGGCCTTGAGCAGGGGGCCAAGCTGGTGGGTCGCCCCGTCCATCACGACGCCGACCGCGGCAAAGTGGCCCCGCACGGCGGCGTCGATCCCCTCCAGGAGATTCGGGCGCACCTCACACGGATAGCGGTCCACCTGGACGCCGTCCAACAGGGCCCGGCTGATATCGCCGATCAACAACACCCGGCCGCCGCCCGTCGACCCCACGCTCGAATTCGACACCACGTCCATCTATTCTTCACCCTGTCCCAGCAAGGCACGGAGCTCCGCCTCGGTGGCCCGCAGGTCCTCATCTCCGGCGTCGGTCACGGATCGCGCCACGGTGGCGGTGGCCAGCCACTCCGAGAACACGCGCGGAACCTCCTGCACGTCGCCGACGACCGTGATCCCGGCCCCCAGCGCCGCCAACAGGGCCGCGTGCCCGGCCGGGCAGTTCCGGTCCAGCAGACAGCAACAGCGCGCCGCCCGGGCGGCCGCAATCCGAAAGAAAGCGCCGCTCTCCTCCGCCAAATCCCGGATGCGCCCCACGACCAGGATGCGCCGGCCGGCGGTCTTGGCCAGCGTGGCGACGGCCGCATACACGTTGTCACACGGCACCGCGTCGCATCCTCCCTCGCGCGCCAGGCGCACCGTCGTCTGCACCAGCGCACTATGCGGCTCGCCCACCACCATCACACATGAACCAAGACCCGAGTTGCTCTGCGCCATTGCGGAACACCCTGCCTACCCGTCACGGCCCCCCAGCGCCACGCCGTGCGTCTGGGGGCTCCTACAGACCGTCGATCACCTCTGGGGACCCGGACCTGCTCCATTGCGGCATACCGGTATCCCGAGCCGCCTGTCCTCTATCTTAACACGCTCCGCACAAAGTTGGAAGTCCGAAGTCATAGTTTGGAGGCCGCCTTCAGGCGGGTCCGAAAAGTCTTCCGGCCCAGCCGGCCCCACCTTCCACGTTTGGAGTACCGCCTTATGAGTCTTGACGAGCAAGTTCGGTAATGGGTAGGGTGGGGCTTGCCCCACCGCTTTCCTTGGGTCCGGCTTCCTGGTGGGGCAAGCCCCACCCTACAACCACACGTTGCCTGGCGCGAGGCACATCGGCGAAACGACGGGGGTGCCGCGATTACCGGTTTTTGTCCGTCGAGATTCCTTAGGCGGGTGCGAGAGTCCTCCGGCGCAGCCGGCTCCAGTTCCTATGAACACGGAAGAGGAGGGCCGGACTGTTTGAGCCGCCTGAAGGCGGTACTCCGAACGAAAGAAGGCCGGCGCTATTCCACAAGACCGCACATGCCCCTTCCCAGGGGAGATCGGGCGGGCTATCATGGCGGCAGGATTGCCGTTTTTCAGGAGGTGTCTGCGATGAGTTGTCACTGGATTCTCGCGTTGTCGTTCGCATCCCTGTGGGGGATGTCAACCGGAGCTCAGGAGGCCGCCATGTCCCCCGGCGCGTACGCCCAATGGCGGTATGGCCCCCCCCAGTCGGGCCGATTTCTTTCCCATCGCCGTGTGGCTGCAGAATCCGGCCAAGGCCGAACGGTACCGTGCCGCCGGATTCAATCTGTACGTGGGACTTTGGAGGGGCCCGACCGAAGAGCAGTTGCAGCAGCTCCAACAGGCGGGGATGCAGGTCATCTGCAGCCAGAATGCGGTGGGACTGCGGCATCGGAACAACCCCACGATCGTGGGCTGGATGCACGGAGATGAGCCGGACAACGCACAATCGCTCGGTACGGGCAAGGGCTACGGTCCGCCCATCCTGCCCGAGAAGATCGTCGCGTCGTATCACCGCATCCGGGCGGCGGACCCGAATCGGCCCGTGCTGCTGAACCTCGGCCAGGGAGTCGCCTGGGATGACTATATCGGTCGCGGCGTGCGGAGGAACCACCCTGAGGATTATCCCGAGTATGTCAAAGGTTGCGACATCGCCTCGTTCGACATCTACCCGGTGGCACACCGCCACCCGCAGATTGCCGGCAATCTGTGGTATGTCGCCTCGGGCGTCGAGCGGCTCAAGGAGTGGGCCCAGGGCCGGCCGGTCTGGAATTGCATCGAGTGTACCCGCATCCATGAGAAGGAACGCAAGGCCACCCCAGAACAGGTGCGCTGCGAGGTGTGGATGTCCCTGATTCACGGCTCGACGGGCCTGATCTACTTCGTCCATGAGTGGCAGCCGAAATTCGATGAGTCGGCTTTGCTGAGCGATCCGGAAATGCTGGCGGCCGTGTCCCAGATCAATCGCCAGATCGGCGAGTTGGCGCCGGTCTTGAACAGTCCGACTCTCTCCGACGCTGTCACGGTCGCCTCCTCCAACGCGAGCGTCCCGATCGCGACGATGGCCAAGCGTCACGGCGGGGCTGTCTACCTGTTTGCCGTAGCCATGCGCGACGGCCGGACCCGGGCCCGGTTCTCGATCCAGGGGCTCTCAGGACGGGCACCGGCAGAAGTCCTCGGCGAAGACCGCACGTGCGCCTCGACCGACGGAGTAGTTGAGGACGATTTTGCCTCGTGGGACGCCCACCTGTACCGGATCGTGATCCCCGGGCCTCGGTGAACGCACCTCCCCCGGCGCCCCCCTCCTGTTGACGCGCGGGCCGTTCCACCGTGTCTGTCCCGCCCGGGAATCGACGGCACCAGGCAGATTCTCCCCGCGTCGGCCCAGCTACGTCCCGGGCCGGAGGTCTCGGGCGCCAGTGGCGCCGTACCGGCTCATTTCTCGGGCCAGGGCAGGGCGTACCAGATAATGCCTTCGTAGGTCAGTTTTCCCGGCAATTCCCTCAGCAGCCGGTCGCGTTCCTCGATATTGACGGTGTAGAAATGGCCGCCCCGCAGCGTCCAGCGGAGTCGGTGGACAGGCAGGGCGCCCCAGGGTTGCTTGAACGGCAAATAGACGTAGAAGGCGATCCCCTCATACGCCCAGAGCCCCCCCGGTGAGCGGGCCATATCCTGCGCCTCCTTCTCGTCCAGCGTCCAGTGGTGAGAGCTCTGCTGGGCGGACCAGAGCCGATATAGGGGCACCATGTTCTCGTAAGGGCGCGAGCAGGCGTAGAAAACAATCCCCTCATACGTCCATTCATGGGCCAGATTCTGGATGATCTTGTCGCGCTCGCCCCGAACGCTCGTGTAGAAATGTCTCTCCGTCAAGGGCGACCAGAAGCGAAATACGGGGACGGAGCCCGCCTCATAGGCGCCCATGTCCACCGCCGCCCCGAAACGCCGCGCGTTACCGACCACATCCTTCATCTCGGGATCCGGCACGTGGCGCGGATCGCCGGCATCGATGCAGGGCGACCGCGCGGACAGACTGAAGTCCTCGGCGCGTCGAAACAGCGGGTCCGTGTCGAGGTTCCCGGCAGCCCAATGAAGCGTGGCATTGGCCGGCGCATGAACGCCGGCTTCGCCGCCGGCAATATTGCTGTATTCGATGGTCGCACTCGAAATCCCCCCGTACTCCCACGGATTGGGGGCGAGGGATAATTCCTTGCCCTGCGCGGCGGTGTTGCCCCACAGGATGCTGTGGCTGAGGAACGCATAGAACTGCCCCCGTCCCGCAATGGCGCCGCCGGCGGCGGCACGATTCTTGCTGAACGTACAGTTGACGAGGGACAGAGTGCTCCCATACCAACTGGAAGAAGCCCCGCCAATTCCCTCCGCGGTGTTGCCGAGGAAGGCGCAATTCATGAGCCGGGAATTCGAGTTGGAGTTGTAGATGGCCCCCCCGTCCTGCTTGGCCGCGTTCGAGATGAAGGTGCAGGCATTGAGCGTCGTTCCGGCATGGAAGCTGTAGATCGCTCCGCCGGAGGCATCGGCGGAATTCCCCTGGAAGGTGCAACGTGTCAAACTGGCACTGACCGCGATTCCCGCGGGACTGTTCATGCGGTTGTGCATGGCCCCACCGTCCTCCCCGGTGTTGTTCCAGAACGTACAATCCGTCAGAAGCAGGCGGCTATCGTAGTTCACAACAGCACACCCCTGGTTGGACTCAAACGAGCATGCGGTCAAATGGAGTTCGCTGTTCGTACAGAAAATGGCCCCGCCGCGGACGGCCCCGGAGACGTTGCCCGAGAACGTACATCCCATCAACCGGACCGTGCTGTCGTGGCAGCGGAAGGCCCCGCCGGCATATCCGACCCTATTGTCCCGAAAGGTACAGTTGATGATGCTGAGCTCGGCTCGGTGGCACGCCAAGGCGGTGTTGGAACTGCCGCGAATGGTCATCCCCTCCAGCGTTACCCAGATGCGGTCGGCCGCTCCGGAGACATCGCCGATGGTAAGGCCTCCCTCACGGCAATCGATGATGGTACGGGCCACGGCGGCGGCATTATTGGGATCTCGGCTGCGCAGCGTCAGAGACTTGCCGGAGATGTAGTAGCCACCGGCATACAGACCCGGCTCGATGACGATGGTGTCGCCGTTGCGGGCGGCCCCGATCGCCGCCCCAATGGACCGGAACTCGGCTTTGCCGTCCTCGGCGACATACAGCGTCCTTGCCTGGGCCGCTGTCGTCCACGCCAACACAGCGAGGGTAAGAGCAGCAATCCCTCTGCGATAGGCTTGCCTACTCATCTTGTGACCTCCTCCAGAGGTTTCCGTGTAGAGTCTTATCGATTCCAATTCTACCATATTTAGGCGGCTGTTGTCCAGCAATTTCCAGCCGTATCAGTTCACCCATGGAGTCGGTCCCATAAAACGAGACCGTCCCCACGACCGACAACCGGAAAAAGCGAGAAAGCAAAAGAAATCGAAAACCGTGTGTGAGATTTTTTTCTGGCGCCCTGTTACTCCTTTGTTTACAGTGACTTATGAACCTTTTTGGAAAGGAGAATAAGTCATGGACGGTAAACAGGTAAGTGCAGAGGAA
>VGYL01000221.1 GCA_016872975.1 Planctomycetota bacterium | reverse complement strand
TGGGTTCGGCGCTGTCCTGCGCAACCACTTTCCGTCCGACAAGGAGACCTTCCTCGCCATCAAGGCCAGCCGTATCTACTCGCACCACCATCCTGACGAAGGCGGCATCCACCTGTTCGGGCGAGGGGTGCCCATCATCCTCGACGCACTGCACGGCAGGGACTACTACCGGGAAGAGTGGCACCCCATCATCACCTTTGCGGACGGCAAGACCCACCGCCGCGGGGAGGTCGCCGAGTTCTGGTCCAGCCCGCTGGCCGACTTTGTGGCGGCCGACATCCCGGTTGGGCCGTTCCTCCCCGGGCCGCCCGAGCCCGGGATGACGCTGGGCGGCAGTCGGCGGGAAGTGCTGTTGGTGAAGTCGCCGACGCTCGACGTACCCGATTATTTCGTGCTCCAGGACTTTATCTACGGGCCCGCGGCCAGCCAGATCAACCTGCCCGCGTTCTGCGGCAAGCCGCAGGTTGGCGCGGGCGGGCAGGCGAACCGGGTGCTGCTGCCGCCCATCGACTCGCCGAACTACGGCGTAGCGACCGATCTGGTCTTTCTGGCGCCGGCCAAGCCCGACGTCGCGGTCTCGCCCATCACGAAGGGTGAAGGCGGCGAGAATGCCTGGGCTGTCTCCGCCCGCCAGCCGGCCGGGAAGCACTGGGCCGTCATCATCTACCCCCGGGACAAGGGCATGGCGCCGCCGGCCGTCGACGTGCTCGATTCTGCCAACGCATTCCGGCTGACTTCCCCGGGCAAGCTCGCGGTCGATTACGTGGTCGCCGCCGCTGGAGCGACCTCTGCGCAGGCGGACGATTTCCGCCTCACCGGACGCGTCGGCGTTGCCCGCCTGCGCGACGGCCAAGTCAGCACGTTCCTGATCGACGGAACGGAGATCCGCTGCCACGAAATCGGCGTGTTCGGCAGAGGCCCCGTGTCGCTGACGCAGACGGCCACGGGCTTCACCGGCGCCGCCGACGGCCCGCAGCGCGACATCTACTTGCTGCTGGGGCGGGAGTGGACCAGCGACCTGGTGCTCACACTGAACGGCAAGCGCGAGAAGCGCAACTCGCCCAACGGCATCCTCGCCGTCGAGCTGCCGGAAGGGCGCTGCGAGTTTGCCATAGAGAGGCCGTAAGTGCAGACGAGCATGGCATATCGGATCATGCAAATGTGCAGCCTATGCTTCGCGCTGCTCGGCCTGAGGCTCACGAGTTCGGGAGCGGAGTTCATGAACCAGGATGAAACCAGGCCCCCGGAGAAGCCCGTGCCCGAGTTTCGCGGCCAGCGAAACGCCGACGGGTCTTGGGGCCTTGTCCTCTCGGGGGCGGGTATGGCCTCAGCCGAGCAGCGGCAGCCGCTGAAACTGGAGGTATGGGACGAGACGAACGGCAGCATCCGCAACATCGGCGGCGGGTACACGACGATGGCCCAGGAGGGCGCTGGATGGACCGGCGCGGGGCGATTGACGCTGGGTGGTGGGGTGTCCTTTGATTTCGAGGACCGCTGGGAACTCCGTGGCGACGTGCTTCGGCTGGACCGGACCGTGCGGGTCCACGGCAAAGCAGCCGGGGGCTTCCTGAACGCAGCGGTGCTGGACGTAACGGCGCGGCAGCGATGGCCGGAGGTGGAATGGTTCACCCCCGGCACGATCTACGGCGGCTTTGCGCATCTGCCTGACGCGGCCATCGGTGGACGCGCTCATTACCGGCCCGGCGACTTCAGCGTTCGCATCCGCGAGGACCGCCTGCCGGCCCCGCTGATGCTCGCGCGGTTCGGCGATGGGTCCTCGTTGGCGGTCCTGAATCCCGCGCCGCGCGGCGACACCACGGCTGCCGACGCAAACGACGTGAAGGCCGTCACGCTGGTGGACGAGCGGTTCCAGTTCGGCGCGATCGGCGCGGAGGAACGCGCCGAGACACTGACCATCGGCTATTGGTTCCCCGGGAGCGAAGGCGAAGTGACCTATGCCGGCAACACCTACCCCGGCGGGCAACTGCACAAGTGGCGGCGGAGGTTCCATCCCATCAAGGACGGCCTGACGCAACGCTACCAGGTGTTGTTCCGTGTGGGCCGCGGCGAGCGATTTATCCAGGCCTATCCGCGCGCCTGGCGTTGGGCGTGGCAAGCGCTTCGGCCGGCCGTCACTCCCAACGACATCGCGGCGGCGCGGCGCGCGATCGTGGACGTGCTGGCCGGCAACACGATCGAGAAGGACGGATGCACCGCCATCCTGTTCCACTACGACACGCTGACAAAGACCGCGTCGCCGAAGAATCCATACGCGTTGCTGGGTTTCTGCGGCAAGAACCTTGAAGCCGCCCAGTTCCTCCTGCGAGAGGCCGAGCTGGATTCGGGCCCGCGCGGCCAACGCCTGCGCCACCTGGGCGAAGCCATCATTGCTTCATTTCTACGGCTGAAGATCGCGCCGCCGGAAGGCGAGGGATTCCGCATGCAGGATGGCGTCCCGGTGACGTATCTCGGACGTCCTGAGGTCTTTCTCCGCTCCTACGCCGACGACCTGAAGTCGCTGGTGAAGGCCTATCAACGCGAGAAGCATCTTGGCCGCGAACACTCGGAATGGCTCGCCTGGTGCCGTTCGTTCGGAGACTGGCTGCTCACCCAACAGCAACCCGGAGGAGGTTTCCCGCGCTCGTGGAAGCCCGCCACCGGCGAGGTCATCTCCGCCTCGCCCAACTCCGGCTACAACGCCGTGCCCCTTCTGGTGCTGCTGACCGAGACCACCGGCGATCGCCGCTACCTCGCAGCCGCAGTCCGCGCCGCCGATTTCTGCTGGTTAAGTGATCAGTCGGAGGGGCGGTTCGTGGGCGGCACCATCGACAATCCCGACGTGCTCGATAAGGAAGCGGCCACGCTGTCGCTCGAAGCATACCTCCAGCTTCACCGGGTAACGGGCGACCCGAAATGGCTGCCGCGGGCGATCGCTGCCGCCAACTTTGCGGAGACCTGGATCTACCTCTGGAACGTGCCGATGCCGGCGGACGACGACGCCGCCGAGCGTGGCTGGAAGCGCGGCGTATCCACCGTCGGGCTGCAACTGATCGCCACCGGTCACTCGCTGGCAGACGCCTACATGGCCTTCGACGCGGATGAGTTCGCCCAACTTGCCGGGCTGACCGGCGATGCGCATTACCGCGACGTGGCGCGGCTGCTCCTGCACAACACGAAGAACATGCTCGCCCTGCCTGGCCGCACCTTCGATCTTGGGACGCCGGGCTGGCAGCAGGAGCATTGGAGCCTGGCGCCCCGCCGCGGCTACGGCCTGCACCGCGGCTGGCTGCCCTGGGTCGCCACCAGCCAGCTCAACGGCATCTTCGGCCTGATGGATCTTGGCCCGGCGCTGTTTGACGAGTTGGCGGGACGGGAGCGCTCCAGAGAGTGATTTGCTGTCAGCCACCACGAGGAATGCTCATGAGCCATTGGTCCAGAGCTTCGACTTGGCGTCTTCGGCCTCCGGTCTCCGCGCGGATGCAGTCACGATCCTGCTGTCGCTGCCATCGGTGCGGCCTCGGCGGGGGCGGACGATTCCCGCTTCGCCGGGCAACACGGGGTCGCACGCCCGCACGCGGGGCGCGTGAGCGTGTCCCTGGTGGACGGCACGAAGATCCGCTGCCGCCAGATTGGCGTTCTCGGGAAGGGCCCCGTGTCGATCACACAGACGGCCACTGGTCTCACCGGGACTGCGGAAGGACCGCGCCGCGATACCTGCCTGCTCCTCGGGCGAAAGTGGGCCAACGACCTGACGCCCGGGAGCCGGATGGAGGCGCCTACAGATTCCCGTCGTGCGGCTGGCGCGGGATGGGCTCGGCGCCCAGCACACTGGGAAGGATCGAATGGTGAACATGTCTATGGTTGCGATGTTCGCTCTACTGCCTGCGGCTGCGGCCGACTCGAACGCCGTGCCGGTCGTAGAAGACCACGGCTATCGGGCGGAGGACCTGGACCGGGACATGGTCCACGTCCCCGGCGGGGAGTTTCAATACGGCATGACGCGCCAGGAGAGGCTGCGCGCGGCCAAAGACGCCAGCGTGCATCCGGACCAGTTGCGGGATCACCCGGATCGGAACACCTTGAAGCTGAAGGACTTCTGGATCGACAGGTGCCCCGTGACGCGCGGCCAGTTCGCGCGCTTCCTGAAGGCCACCGGCCACGAGATCGTGCTGAATGGCTGGGTGGTGGGCTGGCGGGAACTGGCCGAGTCCTGGCCGCCGGACCGTCGCGGCGGGGAGGCCCTGCCGATGATCGGCGTCAATGCCGACGACGCCGAGGCGTATGCCCGCTGGGCGGGCAAGCGACTGCCGACCGAGGCCGAATGGGAGTTGGCGGCGCGCGGGACCGATGGCCGGCTCTATCCATGGGGTAACGCGCCTTCGGCAGAGGCCTGCTACGAAGGGCGAGGGAACATCCCCTTCTCCGCCAGCTTTCCGGTCGGCTCCTGGCCGAAGGGCGCCAGCCCCTGCGGGGCGCTGGACATGGTGGGACTCGTCTGCCAGTACGTGCGCACGATCGAGGGCGCCCAAACCCACATCCTGGCCGGGTCCAGCGTATTCCACACCCAGCCGTACTCCCGCATGGTCACGGCCCGTTTCGGCTGGGTGCCGGGTATGCGCAACTATGTCTCGGGCTTCCGCTGCGCGTCGGATGCGCCGCCGGCCGGGGGCGCTGCCGTTGCGGCATACCGCCCGGGACCGCGCGTACTTCCACGGACGCTGGCGATCCGCCGCGATCTCTATCTGAGGAAGCCTATTACGCTGCATGGGACGGAGACCTGCACCCTCGAGATCCGCGTGCCCTGGTTCCCGGAAAGCCTCTGGTTGCTCGATGTGCCCGAGACGCCCTTTGGGCCGTTCCTCGGCGCGAACCGTTGGCCGGCCGCGGGGACCGCCGTGCAGTGGGACATTACCCCGGACGGGCAGCGCGCGGCCTACGTGCGCGAGAATGGCGAGCAGCGGTTCGCCTTTGAGGCGCGGGTCGAAGGAAACCGCGTGCGGTTCCGATTCGACACCCGCAATATCCCACTCAGCCAGGAGATCCTCCAGCACTGCTGCCTGAAGACCATCAGCCCATTCTTCTCCAACCAGGAGCGGATGGTCCAGGGCGTGCTCGTCGAGGGCGGCAAGATGCTCCGCGTGGCCGACATGCCGGTCGGTTTCCGGCCCAATGCGGCAGGTCCCCTTCGTCTCGATGCCCGCCAGCCGTTTTACTGGGCCGTAGACAGCGCCGCGCCGGTCGCCAACCACGCGGTCCTGCGTTCCTACGACGGCACGGCCTTTGTGGCCCGCGTGGGACCGGCCTCATGCCGGGCCTGGGGCAACAGCTCCATTCCCTGCACGCACCTGGTCAACCACAAGCCGTCCGACGTGAAGCAGGGACAGGTCATCTTCTTCATCGGGCTGGCATCGCAATTGGCGAAGGAACTCGATGCAGCCATGAAGTGAACCAGCAACACGCCCGAGCGTATTGCGCCAAGGAGTGCGTACCATGTTCATCGGTCGGTCATATCCCGCGTTGACGTTGATCCTGATGGTGCTCTGCGGAGCCACGGTTGCAGAAGCGGCGAGCGATGCCCCCGCTCACGGGCGTCCGTTTTTCATGCCCGCTGAGGAGCGAGGGCGCCTTCGGCAGTTGATCGCCACCCAGGAGTGGGCGAAGGCGGACTACGCCCGCATCCAGAAGGCCGCCGGCAAGGGCGATGGGTTTCTGGCCGCGTTCCTGTATGCGCTGGACGGCGACCCGGAGTATGTGCCGATTGCGCAGAAGTGGCTGCTCGAGCGGTTTGGCGCCAACTCCGGAACGGCAAAGCGCGCTCGGGGCGCGCTGGAGAGTCCCTCCTTCTTCAAAGGTGGTGTGCCACACCTGAGCGACGTGTTCTATGACACGGATTTCAACCCGCATGTCGCATTTGACTGGGTCTACAACGGCCTGGAGCCGGCGGCCCGCCGCGAGATACAGCAGGGCATCTCCGCGTTCATGCACTTCAAGATGCGATGCATGGATCGCTGGACGCAGACGCCCAACCTGGTGTTCAAACCCACCTCTATCGTTGCCTTCGCCGGGCTGGCCCTTCAGGAGCGGGAACTGATCGACTGGGGCTTCTACCGCAAGCCGGAATCCTCGATCGGCGGATATTCCCCCGTTCTCAACCGGATGCTCAAGGACGGGGGGCCCTGGCACGAAGCCCCCACCTACCCGTTCGTGCACACCGACATCTACTGTATGGCCATGGTCTCCCGGTATCGCGCGCTGTACGACGGCAAGGACTGGTGGTCCGCCAAGGCCCCCAGCGGCGGAAGCCCGAAGGGTCTGATGGACTACTACATCGACACGGCCTACCCGATCGAGCGCACCGGCTACGGGGCGGGCCAGGTCCGCCTCGTCACCTACGGCGACGGCGCCACCAATGCGAAGCAGGACCTGTTCCTTGTCAACCCGGCCGGGGCGGCGATTGATGGGACCAAGGCCCTCGTCGCGGCGTACGACGCTTCGGGCGATCCGCGCCTGGCGGCGTTTGTCGCCATGGTTCCGGACTACAAGCCCACGCTCATCGACCGGCGCCCGCTGCCGGAGAAGACCGAGTTGCCCGCCGCGCCCTCGAAGGTCTGGCCCGACTATGGACTGGCCATCCTGCGAGCGGAGGAATCCCCTGCCTACTGGAACAGCGACTCGCCGGTTGCCTTCCAACTTATGACCAAAGGCTACGGCCACGATCATCGCGACAAGTTCAGCATCATTTTCCACGCGGCCGGCAGGCTGCTCTATCCCGACTACAACGCGATCCAGTACGAGAATCCCGACATCGGCTGGACGCGCAACACCATTGCCCACAACACGCTCATGGTCGATGAAGGCGATACCCGCGACGTGAAGAACTGCGACATCCGGCATGCCTTCTCGCCGGAGGTGAAGTACCTGGCGACGTCGGCGTCCGGCGCCTTCGAGAAGGTCGATCAGACTCGCGCCCTGCTGCTGACCCGCGAGTACCTCCTGGACGTCTTTCACGCGGCCAGCCCGACACCGCGCGTCTACGACTATCTGCTGCACAGCTTCGGCATGCCTCGGCCAGCGCGCCCCGACCTGTTCAAGCCGTCGAGTGCCTTGGATAAGCGCTTCTGGCTGGTCAGTGATCGGCGGGCGATGACCACCGACGAGTCCTGGGCTTTGGACTTCGTGATCAAGGAGCAGCCCGGCAACCGGAAGGGCAAGTTCGGCCCCGAGTGGTACGATCACACCGCGGCCGTGCGCGTCACCATGGCCGGCGAGCCGAAGACGCTGGTCACTTATGGCGTCTCCGGCATGGAGCTGGGGAAGATGGCGAAAAGCACGTTCGATCCACTGGGCATGCTGATCGCACGGCGGGCAGACGTCCGGGAGACGGTCTTCGTCGCTACACACGAGCCGTATGCCAACACAGCCCAGCCGCGTATCACCGCGGTCACCGTCCTAGCGAAGACAGATGACGCCATCCTGGTTCGGGTGGACGCCGCCGACTTCGCGGACTACGCGGCGGTTTCGTTTGGGCCGCAGTTGACCGCGCCCGAGCAAGTGCTGGCGGCGGCCGATGACCCCAAGACGCGCGTTAGCTTCAAGGACTATGGCTACCTCCGCGTGCGCAGAGACGGGACGGTGATGGCCCGCGGCGGGTGGACGGCTCTGCGCCTGCCCATAGCGAAGGGCGCGCTTATCCTCAACGACATACCCGTACCGGCCTCGATGGAAGGCGGCCGTCTGACGTATGGCGCCATCCCGCCAGCCGCAACATCGGCGCGGCCCCCCGGCGTGGAATGCCCGCTGTCCGTGCGGATTGCCGCGGCGGTGGCGCGGCTGGCGCCGGCAGGACATCGCACCATGGCGTTCACGGTGAGGAACACGCTGAAAGCTTCGGTGTCCGGCTCGTTCACGTTTGATCTGCCCGCCGGCGTCGCTGCCGAACCGGCTGTTCCCAAGTTCGGTCCCCTCGCGCCTGGGCAAGCGGCAAGGGTCCCCGTAGCCTTCATTGCGGATGCCGGGGCCAAAGCGGGGAAGGTCATTGTTCCGTACCGGCTGACTTGTCGTGCGGGAGATGCCGCCCCGGTCACCGCGGCCGCCCTGCCGATCACGTTGACAATCGCGCCGGTCCTGCACTTCGTCTACCAGCACCCGAAAGCGAACGTCTATCAGATCGATGCGCCAAGGTACACGATCCGGCACGACATGTTCCACGGCCTCTGCCGGTATCTGGCCGACGATGACGACACTGTGCGCCTTGACGGCACTCCGCTCTTCACTTTCCGCAGCGAGAAAGAGGAGATGCTGCACACGGGAACAAGTCATGCATTTACCTGGCCAGATGAGGTCCCGGCAAGTCTGGCAGCCCACGTCTACGACCGCTGTCGATATCATGTGCGGTTCGGCGCCGACCGAATCACCGTGCGCATGGACGCCGGGTGGGCGCAGTTCGACCCGACGTACTTCACCGTTCCGGGCAAGTGGCTCTCCCCGGAGGGAGCCCCAGCCTGGGCCCGGGTCATCGCGGTTGATGCTGACGGCAAAGAGATGGAAGCGGAACCCGGCACGAAGCTGAAGATCACGGCGGCCGAGCTGACCTTCCCCGGCGCGAGATGGCACCTGGCGTTCGCCTTCACGCCGCCACAGCCGGTGGCTTTCGACGGCACCGAGATGCGATTCGCCATCGGCTCCCTCAACGGCGATGCCTGGTCCGTGGGCTTCTGCAAACCCGGCGAACTGGACGCCTGGCGTAGAGGACGATGATCGACCGGCCGACTTAGGGTCCGGGCAGGATGGAGATCGCGGGCCCTGGCGGGCGAAGTGGCCAGAGAGATTCAGAGATGAGAAAAAGGGGTCTCCATCTCAGGGTTCCTGGCGGAGCATTCGGGAAAGGAGATGGCTATGAGTCGGTTATTTGATGGAGCCCCCTTCGTCCGCGCGCGGGCGGTCGCGATCGCCTGTGTGCTGCTGCTGGGCGCGGGCGCGTCGGGCGTTCTGGCGGACGATAATGCGGACGCGCGGTTCCGGGGCACGGGGAAGGCCGACCCCGTTCGGATCGCCAACGTGCGGCGGGTG
>VGYL01000220.1 GCA_016872975.1 Planctomycetota bacterium | reverse complement strand
AATCGGTCAATGATCACATCCTTGTCTATCATGCCTGATCCGTGTGCAAATCGCAGACCAGGAAGGCGTAATCCTCAAAAAATGCTGTGAACGGTTACAGATAGGCGTTGGCCGCGGGCTGATCCAGCGGCCGATGGGTCTGGAACACCTGCGCCGCGACGGCCCGCCCGATGTAGTACTCCTGTTCCGGGGTCAGGTCCTGCCACGTCTTCTCCAGCGCCTTGGCGCCGCGCAGAATCGACTTCACCCTGCTGTCGGAAAGGATGTCACCGAGCCCACCGAGCCCGCGGCTCTTCTGCGCCAGCACGGTGCCCGAAAGCTGGCCCTCGGAACGGGAGGACAGCAGCAACAGGCACAAAACCAAGAGGCAACAGGCAAGAAGGGCAGCCCGCCTTCCGCTCTTACTTTTGTACTTTTTACTTTTCACTTTTTCCTTGCCTTGGCCTTTCACTGGTCACCTCCCGCCAGATGGCCCTGCGTCAGGAATTGCGCGATCGCATCCGCACTGACGACAAACGCCGTCATCCGGTCCACCCAGGTGTAGTCCAGTTTCCCTTCCTGGCGGAGCTTGTCCTCGACCTGCTGGTTGAACCCCTTGCCCGCCAGGGCCACCTCGTCCGACGAGACCCCGACGGCGGCATCGGTCGTCCCGGCCCGCATCACGATCGTCTTGCGCGTGAGGGCCGACTCGTGCATCCAGCCGGTCTTGCCGTCGAGCGTGGTCACCGGATACCAACCCTTCTCCGGCGTCCCCGCCTCCACCTTGTCCCCATAGTCCATCGTGGCCACGACCGTGCCCACCGGGGAAGGTCTGGCCTTTACCTTGCCGTTGCGTATCTGGACGCTCATCGGCGCCGCCAGGGCCGCCGCGGCAGAGACAGCCAGCAGCACGGCCACAATCCTGATCCTCATACGTTTGCCTCCCGTCAGACCAAGTTCCAACCCCGCGGTCCGCGACCCGGCCTGGGTATCGAGCCGCACCGGGCCTCATGATAGCCAGGGCGGTCCAGCGAAGCAAATTCGAAATTCGAAGCTCGAAATCCGAAACGGAAGAAAAGGCAAGAAAATCCAAAACGGGCGAGGCCCGGAGGCCCGTTTTGAGCCTTGGAAGTTTGGATTTTGAATTTGTTTCGGATTTCGAATTTGGAGATTCGAGCTTCTCTTATTCCATGCGGATATTGTGTCGCCCCAGCTTGGCGAGTTGCGTGTTGCGGAGGCTGTCGAGCAGGACCGCGAGGAAGATGATGGCCGCGGCGATCAACGGCTGGAGGTACAGGTCGGTCTGCGTGGCCACCAGGCCGGCCCAGACCATCTGGATCAGGATGGCGCCAAGGACGGTGCCGGGAAAGACGTTGCCGACGCCGCCGAAGAGGCTCGTGCCCCCGAGCACCGCGGCGGCGATGGCCTGGAACTCCACCATCTGGCCGAAGCCGGAGTTCACGTTGCCCAGTTGGGCGACCGAGACGAAACCGCCCAGCGAGGCCAGCACGCCGCAGAGGACGTAGGCGGTGGCCTGGACCCGGCGCGTGTGGATGCCGGCCTTGTGCGCCGCCTCCTGCCCATGGCCGGTCGCGTAGATCTGGCGGCCCAGTGTCGTGCGATTGAGGACGATCCAGGCCCCCAGGACCACGGCGGCAAAGATCACGATCGGACACGGGACGCCCAGCCATTGGGCCGCCCCCAGGGCCGTCACGCTCCGGGGGAATGCCACCGCCCGGCTCTGGCTGAGCATCCAGCCCAGTCCGCGCCCGGCAAACTGCGTCGCCAGCGTGACGACGAACGAGATGATCCGCAGCCGCGTGACGGCAAAGGCATTGACCCACCCGAAGGCCACGCCGACCCCGAGGCAGATCAGCAGTGCCAGCAGCGGCGGCAGGGAGTACTTCTGCATCAGCAGGCCGGCCGCCAGGGCCGAGACGTACATGTTGGACCCGACCGAAAGGTCGATGCCTCCCGTCAGAAGTACGAAGGTCATCCCTACCGCGATGATGCCGATGTACGAGGCCTGCTTGACGATGTTCTCCAGGCTCTGGTATTCCAGGAAACGCGGGGACAGCAGGCCGAACACCACGAACGTCCCGACGAACATGAGGATGGGAACGTTCTGCAGAACGATCGTCAAGGTCCCTTGCCGCAATGGACGCATCAGCCACCCCCCCGCGGAAATTCGAAGCACCGAAGAAAATTCGAAAGTCGAAGCACGAAATTCGAAACTGGGGAGAAATTCCAAATTCCAAGCACCAAATCCCAAACAAACGCAAAATCCAAGACTCCAAGGCTCAAAACGCTGGCGCCACGAGGGAGGACCGGCGGTGGTGGGCGGTCGGGGCTCTGCGCGAGAGGTTCTGAGTTTTCTTCCCTTTGGATCATTTGAATTTGTTTGGGATTTGGAATTTGGGATTTGGGACTTCCGCCCCCGGGGCGGTACTTCGGATTTCGAGTTCTTGTCCCTCGGGCCCGCGTTCGAGATGGCCCTCGAAGGCGGCCGCCAGAATCCGCTCCTGGTCGAACTCGCCGCGTTGGAACCGGCCGCAGAGGCGGCCCTTGCTCATCACCAGGATGCGGTCGCAGATGCCCATCAGCTCTTCCAGCTCCGACGAGATGCACAGGAGGCCCGTGCCCCGGGCGGCCAGGTCGTTGATGATCGAATACACCTCGTGCTTGGCCCCCACGTCGATGCCGCGCGTCGGCTCGTCCATGATGCAGACCGCCGGCCCGGAGAGCAGCCACTTGCCGATCACGGTCTTCTGCTGGTTGCCGCCGGAGAGGCTCTTGACGGCGTCGGACCTCGGATTGACGCACTTGACTCTCAAGGCCGTGCACATGCCCTCCAGGGCGCGGCGCAGGCCCGGCTGATCCACGGTGCCCAGGATGCGATTGCGCCGGTAGCCGGGCAGGGCCACCAGTGCCAGGTTGTCGGCCACGGAGGCCTCCATCAGCAGCCCCTCCTCGCGCCGGTCCTCGGTGATGAAGGCCATGCCGCCGGCGATGCTCGCGCGCGGGGCGGGCCGGCGGCGCACCTTGCCGCCCAGAGAGATCGTGCCCGCGTGGAAGGGGTCCAGGCCGAACAGGATGCGCGCCAGCTCGCTGCGTCCCGAGCCCATCAACCCGAACAGCCCGAGGACCTCGCCCTCGCGGAGCTCGAAGGAGATATCCCGGACGATGCCCGGCTCCGTGACGCCGGAGGCCGCCAGCAGGACCTTATCGCCCGGCGTGCTGCGGCGGGCCGGGTACAGTTGATCGATCTGGCGGCCCACCATGGAGGCGATCATCGTCTCGACGGTGAACTGCGCCCGCGGGCCGGTCTGCACGACCCGGCCGTCGCGGAGCACGACGATCTCGTCGGCCAGGCGCAGCACGTCGCCCAGGTTGTGCGAGATGTACAGGACCGTGCACCCGTCGCGGCGGAGCCGCTCGATCAGCTCGAACAGCCGCTGGGTCTCGCGGGCGGTCAGCGAGGTCGTCGGCTCGTCGAAGATGATCAGCCGCGCCCCGCTATGCAGGGCCTTGGCAATCTCGACGAGCTGCTTCTGGCCGGGGGTGAGGCGCTCGACCCGCGTCCGGGGCGCAACATCCAGCTTCACGGCCGCCAGCGCCTCGGCCGCCCGCCGGGCGGCTTGGCGTCGGTGGATGAATGGCGTCCGGCCCCAGCGCGGAAAGCCGTCGATGAACAGGTTGTCGATGATGCTGAGATTGGGAAAGAGGTTCAGCTCCTGATGGATGAAGGCGATGCCCGCCCGCATGGCGTCGGCGGGCCCGGCCGGACTATAAGGCCGCCCGGCCAGTCGCATCCCGCCCGCATCCGCGCTCAGCACGCCGCCCAGAATGTTCATCAGCGTGCTCTTGCCCGCCCCGTTCTCGCCGATCAGGCCCAGCACGGTGCCGCCCCGGACGCTGAGGCTGACATCCTCCAGGGCCACGGCCCCGAAGAAGCTCTTGCCGATGTGCTCGAATTGGAGAACGGGCTCGCTCATGCCGTCACCGCCCGATGTTCCGGGGCCGCTTCGGTCCGGGTCCGCGGGACCGGCGCCCCCTCGGCGCGGACCCGGCTGCGCAGCACGTCCAGCAGCGCCGCCAGGAGGATCACGCTGCCTTTGACGATGTTGACGGTATAGAACTTGAAGTTCATCATATACAGCGAGCTGTCCAGCAGGACGAAGAACAGCACGCCATAGAAGGCCCAGCGCACCTTCGCCTTGCCCCCGAAGAGGCTGATGCCGCCGATGACGGCGGCGCCGATGATGTCCAGCAGGACGTTCTCGCCCAGGGTGGGGCGCCCCGCGCCCAGCCGGGCCGAGTAGAGCACTGAGCCCAGCGCTGCACAGAACCCGCTGATCGCATAGGCGCAGAGGATGACGCCCTGCGTGGGGACGCCCGACACCTCGGCGGCCCGGCGATTGATGCCGACCGCGTAGAACCAGCGGCCCAGCACGGTCCGGGCCAAGACGAACCAGGCCCCCGCCGCCAGGGCCATACCCACGAAGAACGAATACGGCACGAGGCCCACCGGGCCACGCGCAGTCGGCACGTGCCCGAGGAAATCCTGTCCCAGGGCGAGAAAGCGGCCGGGCAGGTAGCTGACGTTCTCGCTGCGCGTGATGAAGATGGCCAGGCCGCTGAAGAAGAACATCGACACCAGCGTCACCATAAAGGGCGGCATCCGCAGCTTCGCCACCGCCAGGCCGTTGCCCAGCCCGATCAGCACGCCGAGCAGCAGCATCAGGGCGATGGCCACCGGGACCGCCAGGGCGCTGCCGCCCAACGGGCCCCCCTGCTCGGTGAGCAGCACGCCCCACAGGGGATTCTTCGCGAACAGCTCGGGGTCGAGCCGGGACGACATGAGCAGCGCCCCGCTGACGCTGGTGACCGCCATGATGGCGGTCTGGGACAGGTCGATCCCGCCCACCAGGAGCACGAACATCTGGCCGATCACCAGCGTCAGCAGCGGCCAGATATTCGACGAGAGATTGCCCAGATTGCGGGGACTGCCAATCCGCGGCAGGAACAGCCAGACCACCGCGAAGTATGCCAGCGTCAAGTAAAGCACGAAGCTGTCGGACAGCAGCACGCGCCGGACGGAAGGACCTCGCCGGTGGGCCCGGGCGCTGAGCGTTGTTGTGGCCGTGCTCTGCACTATGTTACTCCTGGAGTTCTGCAAAATGGGGTGTTGGGCCTACTTGAGAAAGAAAGAAATCGGGAAGCGGATTTCCAAGAAGAATAATAGGCCCAACTCCCCATTTTGCAGAACTCCCGTTCCCAAGGCACGCCGCTATTTCCCCTGCAACACGCGGTAGCCCCACATGTCCTTGGCCCGCTCGGTCCTATTCGCCTGCGTCAGGGCGAAGCCCGGGTCCTCGATCCATTTCTCGGGCGTCTTGAGACCCTTTTCGATCGCGTCGAGCAGGGCGTCCATGATCGCCTCGGCCTCGAAGAACAGGTTCTGCACGCCGGTCGCGTCCACGTAGCCTTCCTCCATCAGCTTGTAGGCGGTGCTGTCGCCGTCGAGGCCGCCGAGGATGACGTGGCCCGGCTCGCCGATCTTCTTCCACTTGCCCAGCGGCGCGAGCACCGCCCGGATCTGCGGGTACAGGAAGTCGGAGCTGGTGAACAGGAAATCGACGGTGGGATTCGCCTGCAGCGCCGCTTCGAGATTGGCGAGGGTCGTCTGCGGGTCCCACCGGGAAGGGACCTCGATCGGCTTGTGGAACAGGTCGGGGTCTTTCTCGATCACGTTGAAGAAGCCCTTGCGCCGGGCGACGGCGTTGCGGTCGCCCAGGTCGCCCACCACGATCAGCGGCGTCCACTTGCGGCCCTGGCCCGTGTCCCGCGCGACCTGGGCCATGTACGCCACCGCCTCCTCGGCGATCTTCTCATTGTCGGCCACGATCACCAGGGCCGGATTGTCGCGGCTGCTCGGCGGGCGGTTGAACACCGCGATCGGGACCCCCGCGCGGTTGGCCTCGCCCACGATCGTCACGGCGCTTTCCCCGTCCTGGGGAATGATAATGATGCCGTCCACGTCCTGGGCGATGGCGTCGCGGATCTGCTCGAGCTGGCGATTGGCGTCCTCGTTGGCGTTGCGCTCGATGACGCGGATGCCCTTGGCCCGCAGGGTCTCGGTGATGGCCTTGTGGGCGGCCACCCAGAACTCGGTCTCGAGGTCCTGGAAGCCGAAGCAGATCGTCGTCTGCTCCCCGGCGCCGCCCCGACGGGAACACGAGGACCCTATGATGATCAGACTGAGCGCGACGAGCAACGTGATAGCAATCGCTACGGCTCTCATGGTTGTCCTTTCACACCGGCGACAGAGGCGCCTAACACCTGTTCAGTCGTGAACGTATGAACGTCTTGTAGCGGTTCGCCCCCCTGCTGTCAACCTCCATCTGCCACTGCTGCCCCAAGGGTACGGCCGGAATATGGTGGCGGTTTTCCACTGTATCCCGAGACCGCCGCAAGGCGGGACAGAAGCCTGCAGGCAGGCCAAGACCTGTAGGTCAGCCGCCCCCGACTGACGGTTCTTGAGTACATCCGTTGCTCAAAGACGCCCGCCGGGGGGCAGGGGTCCTAATGAGTCTTGACGAGCAACTTCGGTAATGGCCGCACGAACCGTTCTCCGCGTAGGTCGTGCGTCCTCGCACGACATCTTCGGCGAGCGGGGACACTCGCCCTACGAAGAGCGCCCGTGGCCGGGCTCTGATTACCGAACTTGCTCGTCAAAACGCATCAGGATCCGTGCTATTTCGGGGTCAGACCCCGAAATACCCCGCAAGGAAGCAAAAGGCCTGGCCATGCCCTGGGAAAGCGACTACGGCTATGCGCAGGCCGCAAAGGTGGGCGATACGATCTACCTCTCCGGGCAATTGAGCCATGATGAGCAAGGCAACTTCATCGGTCCGGCCCCCTCGACGACCAGGGCCGCATCCGCGGCCACTCCAATATGGAGATCCAGATGCGGCAAACCTATGTGAACGCGAAGAGACTCCTCGCCCAGTATGGCGCCACGTTGGACAACGTGGTGGAGGAGGTCTTGTACGTGACCGACATGGACGCCGCGTTTGCCGCCGCCGGGCCGGTGCGAAAGGGGGCGTACGGCTCGGCAAAACCGGACGTGGCCAGCACCATCCTGGTGACGCCGCGTCTGGCACTGCCGCCGCAGCTCATCGAGATCAAGTTCATCGCGAAGGTATAACCGCCGCTCGTAGCGGACCGCATACCCGATCTGCAACCGAAACGGCCGGCTTGAGCAAGTCTGTCGCCTTAGTGGGTGTGTGAAACGGGTGGCATCGTCAAGGCCGGTAGGCCTTGGCGATGATCCGGCGCACGGGAAATCCGCCATCGCCAAGCTCCGAAGACTCCGCTTGACGATGCCACCCAGAGAAGGCTGGCTTCTCACACACCCTCTCGGGGCCGTCCGCTCTGCTGCCCCACAAGTGTCGCCATGGTTGGCCGTTTCCGGTTGACATGGGGGGAGGGGTCGGGTAGCGTAGTGACATGGCACGCTTGGCACGAATTGTGGTTCCGGGAGTCGCACACCACGTCACCCAAGAGGGGAACCGGGGACAACCGACCTTCTTCCAGGAGGAGGACTACGCGGCCTACCTGGCGCTGCTGGGCGAGTGGTGTGGCCGTTGCGGGGTGAAGGTCTGGGCCTACTGCCTGATGCCCAACCACGTGCACCTGATCGTGGTGCCCCGGAGGCAGGACAGTCTGCGCCGTGCCTTGGGCGAGGCGCACCGGCGGTACACCTGCCGGATCAACGTCCGGGAAGGCTGGCGGGGCCATCTGTGGCAGGGGCGGTTCGCGTCGTTTGCCCTGGACGGCCGCTATCTGCGCTGGGCGGCCCGATACGTGGAACAGAACCCCGTGCGGGCGAAGCTGTGCCGGGTCCCCTGGCGCTGGCGTTGGTCCAGTGCGGCGGCCCACCTCGCCGGGCAGGATGACGGCGTGGTGCGCGTGGCTCCCGTCCTGGCGCGGGTGAAGGATTGGCGGCAGTATCTCCTGGAACCGCCGGAGGCGGCCGAAGAGCAATTGTGGCAGCAGCACACGCGCACGGGCCGGCCGCTGGGTACGCCCGCATTTCTGGATCGCATCGAGGCAACTCTCGGACGCATCGTGCGCCCGGCCAAGCCCGGCCCCAAACCGAAGGGCCGGGAGAAATAAGTGTGGCGTCACACAGGGCTGCTTTGCCGCCTTGGCCGAGAATCTGACTGACGCAGGCAAACAGGCGGGTTGCCGAGGCGCGGACGTGGTGCAATGCGATTGTCGAGCGCGGATCAACTGCCTCAGGGGCTCCGCCCTCTGGGGACTTCCGGGGACATCATCGCAGATCCATATCAATGCTGGATCCCCGCAGCGCGGCCTTCGCCCGCAACCAAAAAGATCTCCGAATATGTGGTAGAAGTTGCTGACAAAGACTCTATCCATTACCCCCTCTGTCATCAGGTGACAAAGCGGCGTGCACAGCCCACCCTACCGCTCATCGTTGAAGTCATCTGCACCAGAGGACCTCGGGAAAGAGCCGATGGAGAGGACCTGTTGACCTGGAATCGGTGGGCGGAGCCCACCCTACCGGTGGCTCCCCGGGCGGGTCAAGGAGACGCGCGCCTCTTCCTCCTGGAAGAGGGAGGGACCATCTCTCGCCTGCGCGGAGGCAGGGCAGAGGGCGGCCAATCGGGAGATTGGCGTTCACGGGGACATCCTGCGACTTTGGGGGTTGACACGCCGGGCGGAAAGAGGGAGAATGCGATAAGATGAACGCATCTGAACAAATGTTCAAGGGCGATTATGACTGCTGATTCCGGTTCCAGGCGACTGCTCTATAAGATTGCCAAGGCCTATTACGACGACGGCCTGACGCAGCAGCAGATCGGGGCGCGGCTGGGCCTGTCGCGGATCAAGGTGTCGCGGCTGCTGCGGACGGCGCGGGAGGAGAAGGTGGTGCAGATCTCGCTGGCGCCGCCGCAGGAGTCGAACACCCAGATGGAGCACCGGCTCGAAGAGGCGTACGGCCTGAAAGAGGCGATCGTCGTGACCTGCTCGGGCAACGATACCGCCACCGTCGTCCGCGAGTTGGGCCCGGTCGCC
>VGYL01000219.1 GCA_016872975.1 Planctomycetota bacterium | reverse complement strand
TTCGGTCGCCTGGATCAACGCGAACCTCAGGGGGCGTGGCCCGCTGGGGGACGTGTATCCCGCCTACGCCGGCGGGGTCAACGGGGTCAAGGACGCGCACCCTTACCTCGTGGTCATCCCCTCGGGGTTACACGATCCCGACCAACCGACTTGGGGCGGCTGGGGCGGCCGGTTCGGGGGGGCCGGGCCTCAGTACTTCAGTACGGTCGCGGATACGGTGGGGAGCGAAACCTCGGGGCGCGCGTCGGTGTGGCGCTGGCGGCCGGCCTTCATGAACGATTTCGCCGCGAGAATGGACTGGTGCGTCAAGCCGTACGCCCAGGCGAATCATCCCCCGGTGGCCGTGGTCAGTGGCGGCAGAACCCGCACCGCTTCGGCGGGGCAAACGGTGACGCTCGACGCTTCGGGTTCGAGCGACCCCGAGGGGAACGAGCTGACCTATTCGTGGTGGTGCTATCCGGAGCCGAGCAGCTATGCCGGCGCCCTGACGATCAGGAACAGCGCGGCCGCCGTGGCTTCATTTGTAGCACCCAGCGTCAGCGGTCCACAGTCCATCCACATCATTCTCGAGGTGAAGGATTGTAGGTCTCCGCCCCTATATGCCTATGAGCGTGTCGTGGTCAACGTGGTGCCCGTAGAGTGACGTTCTTGGCGGAGCGACTGGTCTGCATTTCCGTGGCCGGTGTTCGCTCGCCTATGACCGGTCGCCAACAATCCGGAGGTGATTGGATGTTGAAACTTCGGAATTCCCCCATAGCCGTGCTTGGAATCTGGTTGTTCTGGACCACAGCGACCCCGTCCGCATTGGCTGCGGAGGGCAACTGGCCCTTTCCCGTGAGCGTCTCCGCCGATGGGCGGCACCTCGTGGACGCCGGCGGCAAGCCCTTTCTTCTCCACGGGGATACGGCGTGGAGCCTGATGGTGCAGCTCACCAAAGAGGAAACGGAGGAGTATCTGGAGAACCGCCGTCAGAGAGGGTTCAATGCGATCCTCGTCAACCTCATCGAGTCCTATTACGCCGATGACCCGCCCAAGAACAAGTACGGCGACGCGCCCTTCACCACGCCGGGGGATTTCTCCACCCCGAACGAGGCGTACTTCGCCCATGCCGACTGGGTGATCCGAAAGGCGAGCGAAAAGGGAATCCTGGTGATTCTGAACCCGTGCTACACGGGCTGGGGATCGTCCAACACGGATGGGTGGGTCCAGGAGATCGTGGCCAATGGGCCGGCGAAAGGCCGAGACTATGGGCGCTACGTGGGCCGTCGGTATCAGGGCTATCCCAACATCGTCTGGCAGGCGGGGGGAGATCAGACGATCAAAGTGGGATCGGTGCTGGAGCAGAACTGGCTGGAGATCCTGCGGGGCATCCGGGACCACGCGCCGGCCCACTTATGGACCGCCCACTGGTACCGCTTCACCACGGCCCGCGACCAGAGCACGTTTGCACCTTACATGAGCGTCGACAACGCCTATGGCGGCAACCGCAGCTATATTCAGACTCTGCGGGCCTACAACCGCCCGAATCCGAAGCCCACGTTCGTCAACGAGGCCTACTACGAGGATACCGCCTTGGTGGCCGGCGCCGGCGCTGCGCCGTGGCTGCGGGCGCAGGCCTATTGGGCGCTCCTATCAGGGGCGACCGGCCATCTTTTCGGGAGCGATCGCGTCTGGGCGTACGGCGCTCGGGTAGACAGCAGGCCACAGGCACGGCGGTACGACTGGCGGGCGGGTCTGGACTCCCCGGGAGCGCGCGCGATGGTCCACGTCAAGCGTCTCTTCGAGGGCCGTCGGTGGTATGATCTGACGCCCGACCAGGACCATGCGGTGGTCACCGGCGGCTACGGAACGTTCGGGAAAGACGACCGCACGCCTGGGGGCGATTATGTGACGGCCGCGTCCACTGCCGACGGGAGCCTGGTCATGGCCTACGTGCCCGCGACGGGGACCGGCACCCGGACGATCACCATGAACATGATGCGCCTGGGCGCGGCGGCGAACGCCTGCTGGTACAACCCGACGAATGGGACGTACGCCTCGATCGCCGGGTCTCCGTTTGCCAACAGCGGTTCGCGCGACTTCACGACCCCCGGCGACAACGGGACCGGTACGAATGACTGGGTGCTCGTCCTGGAAACGGCGCCCTTGCCGGCCCGCCCCCCCGACGAGGAGAATTCATCCGCACGCGCACCAGCTCCCGCGACGAAAACGGCCGGACCGTTTCGCGTCCTCGTCGTGATCGGCGACCAGTGGGACGATCCGGGCAGCTACTGCATCGACAGCCAGTCGCAGTTCCCCAAACTGCGTGCCCGCGCATCCGGCAAGGACTTCCTCGACGTGGTCACGATGCTCAAGATCTGGGGCATTCCCTTCGACATCCTGCGTCTCGATCAGCAGCGCTTGCAGATCAACCGGTTTCTCAACGGCGTCGCCGAGCCCAACTACGGTTGTGTCATCTGGATGGCCGACCCGGACAAGCTCCAGGGATACTCCGCGCACTACGAGACGCTGCGGCGCGTCGTGGAGGACTACGGCATCCCCCTGATCGCCCTGTGGGATCATATCCGGACACCGCAGGTGGCCGAACTGGTGGGGGTCGAGCTTGTGGAGGACGCCGCAGCCGCGCGAGTTCGTAGTGTGCCCGCAAGGGCATATTCGAACGAACGCCTGGCGGCGTCACTGCCAACACTGACCCTTCGCGGCGAGCACTTCGTCACCGCTGGTATGGTGGGCACGACCCTTGGCGGCGCCGGGGTGTCGCAACCGCGCATCGTCCCTTGCCGGCCGCGACCCGGCACACAGGTCCTCGGCGAGCTGCAGGGCCAGCCCCAACTCGTCGTGCGCACCAGCAATGGCCGGACCAAGACGGTGTGGATTGGCGGGGGCCAGGACTGGTTCGACAAGGTCCCGGCCCTGCGCCGGCTCTTTCGCAACGCGCTGGTCTGGTGTATGGGTTACGGCCTGTTCAACGACAACTTCGAGAACGCCTTCATCTTCGTCATGGACGACATGGGCTGCTCGGAGCACGCCTACAGCCTGGCCTGGCACTATCCCACGCCGAGCAGAGAAGACATCATCAAGTACCTGGTCGAGCCGCTGGCGCAGCGGGGACTGGTGTTGGTGCAGAACCTGACCCCCGGTTATGCGAACCCGGTGACCCGGATGGTCGAGAACCCCTGGACGGTTCCGACGTTCACCGACCCGTTCGGCAACGTACAGGATTACGGCTCGACCAAGAAGGGGCTGGATGAGGGCGTACGGCGCGGCGTGTTCGAGATCCATGCCCACCGGGCCTGGACACACCTGAACTGGGACCTGGATTCCCCGCCGGGACCGTGGTGGGACGAACCCCTCGAAGGCGAGCGGGCGCATACGGACTGGTACAACGAGACGGTTGACACGCGCCGCAGTCTGCCCGTGCCCTCCAACGACCAGCTTTTCATCTACAAGATCGGCCGCGACGCGATCGAGCGGCAGTTCGGCGTGACGCCGCTGGGCGTGACCGTCCGGCCCGGCTGGGGCCTGGAGCACGACAACGGCCGCCTGGCCGTCATGGCCGGCTATGGCATCGGCCGCTGGCATTATCTCGGCCCCGACCGCGTGATCCAGTTCAGCATCCTCGACATGGCCCCGGAGCAGTTCTCGTGTCACGACCTCGATCTGGTCGAGAAGACCGGCCCGGAGTTCAAGACGCCCACCCAGACCGAGCGCGCGCGGAACCCCGCGCTGTACCGTGCCACCCGCGTGGTCGGCGAGCGGGTCATCGACCTGCGCGACCCCAATTGGCCCGACCGCTGGAAACACAAGCGTTGGATCGGCTTCAACGAGTACTGCGCCTATCTGCACAGCCGCCCGGACGCGCAGCGGCCCGCCGGGCCGGGGACGCAGGCCGCCGGCGGACTGACCTTCGACCTCGAATACGACCCCCACTACTGCCGCCATTTTGCCCGGCATCCGTCACGGTGGACCTTGGAGCTGTCGGAGGACTATCTCAGCAATAGCGGCGGCGCGGTAAGCGTCTTCGTGGATGGCAAAATGGCACAGCCGGCCGTTGGCGGCCGTGCCACGATCGCGATTCCACCGGGCGTGGGTCGCCACCGCATCCAGGTCCGTGCCGGGAAAGGAGACGAGTAAGAGTCGCAGGGACAGGCTCCCAGGAGGTCCTCATCGAGTCCTATGACGCCGAGGACCCGCCCAAGAACAAGTACGGCGACGCGCCCTTCACAACGCCGGGGGATTTCTCCACCCCGAACGAGGCGTACTTCGCCCATGCCGACTGGGTGATCCGCCAGGCCGGCGAAAGGGGAATCCTCGTGGTCCTGAACCCCTGCTACCGCGGCGCGGGCCGGGATGGAGGGGGAGCCCGGATTTCCGCGAACGGCCGGACGAAGTGTCGCCAACTCGGGCAATTCGTGGACCAGCGCTGCAGGGACTTCCCCAACATCATCTGGCAGGCGACCGGATGGTATGCGGTCGAATGGTATCGCGCCGCCGACGGCGCCGCACAAGCCGCCGCGCCGGTCGCGGGCGGCGCCTGGCGGGAACTGGTCAGTCCCTGGAAAGGGCACGACGGCGTCGTGCGACTGGTGCGACAACCCTGAAGGCGCATGCAGGGCAGACCTTGTTGATAGGTGCGAATCCTGGTATGTTCGGCTCTTCAGACCGAGTGTTCTTCCGGGGTCGCCAGCCGCTTGTGCTGGATTCGTGAAACTACGAGGCAAAGGAGATTCTGAAGGAACGCTTTGGAGGAAACCCTCACGCACGCTACCGGAACGACGAGTCGCATCTGCCTGGGAACGCTGATGGGCCTGGCCATCATGACGCAGGGCGCCGCCGGCGCGCCGGCGGGCCCTGCGAAAGGGCCGCTGCGCGTCCATCCGGAGAACCCGCGGTACTTCACCGACGGGACGAAGATCCCGGATGGCTCGTGGAAGGCGATCTACCTGACCGGCTCGCATACCTGGAACAACCTCCAGCACAACGGTGTGTACCCGCCCGTGGATTACGAGGAGTACCTGGACTTCCTGGAGAAGCACCACCACAACTTCATCCGCATGTGGGCGTGGGAGCAAGGGGGCTGGGACCCCTGGGCCGCCGGACATGTCATCGTGGAGCCGGTCCCCTACGCACGCGTCGGAGCGGGCAATCGTGGCGAGCCCGACGCGCGGCGGCCCTTCGGTCCGAGGCCGCCTTTGCGTGTCGAAGGCGTCCCGCCTTCGGATCGAGGGCCAGCGGCCCCCGACACACGCGGGCGAGACGCCCGCGCCACGGCGCTGGACGGCAAACCCCGGTACGATCTCACGAAATTCAATGAGGAGTATTTCGCGCGGCTCAGGTCCCGCGTGGCCGCCGCGCAGCAACGCGGCATCTACGTCTCCGTCATGCTCTTTCAGGGCTGGAGCGTCGAGAAGAAAGGTCAGGTGGGCAACCCCTGGCAGGGGCACCCGTTCAACAAGGCGAACAATATCAACGGCATCGACGGCGATCTGAACGGCGACGGACAAGGGCCGGAGATTCACACCTTGAAGGCCCCGCCGGCGATCCTGGAGCTTCAAAAAGCCTACGTCCGCCAGGTCATCGATACGGTCAACGACCTCGACAACGTGCTGTACGAGATCGGCAACGAGATGCACGTGGGCTCGGTCCCGTGGCAGTACCGCCCATGGGTCTGGAAGAGCTTCACGCGCGGGCTGAACACGGCCTTCATGGACCTCTACGGCGCCACCAGGATCGGCGACAAGGACGTGAATACGTTCGGCTTCGTGGGCGACTGGGTCGCCCAGCACGACACCGTCCGCAAGAACATGGGCTATACCCGCCTACTGGCCGAGCGGATGAACCTCGCGACGATGGCGCCTCACAATGACCTCGCTTCGACCCAGTATTGCCTGGCGCATCCGGGGCACGAGTACCTGATCTACCTGCCCGACGGCGGCGAGGTGACCGTGGACGTGTCGGCCGTCCAAGGGACGTTGGCGGTCGAATGGTTCAACCCGCGCTCCGGCGCGGTGGCGCGCGGGGAGAACGCCTCGGGCGGGGCGAACCGTTCTTTCCTGTCGCCCTTGGCGCACGACGCCGTGCTTTATCTCAAAGCACAGGAAGGGGATCGATGATGAGTAAGGGAATGAGTCGGCGTGAGTTCGTGGCGGCGGTGCCAGTGGCGTGTGGTGCGGCGGCGGGAGGCCGTGACGACAGCGGGGAAGGGCAGAAACCGCGAAGTTCGATGGCCCGCATCGTTACGATCTGTCAGAGCGGTCGGGCACATGCGACGGTCGAGGGCAACCGCGAAGCCATGCTGGCCCTCTTCGAGCGGGCGCTCAGACAGCAACCCGATCTGGTGTGCTTCCCCGAGGGCTTCATCGGCTTCGGGAGCAGGGAGTGGAAACCGGAGCCGGTGCCGGGCCCGACCACCGAGGCGTTCGCCCGCCACGCCAGGGCGCACCGCTGCTATGTCATTTGTCCCATCCCAACGGCGCGGGACGGAAAAGCGTGGAACTCCGCCGTGGTGATTGACCGGGCGGGCGAGATCCTCGGCATCTACGACAAGGCCCACCCGGTGACCAGCTCGCCCGATTACACAAGGTTCGAAACCGGACCGCACGCGCAAGACGGCCTCTTTCCAGGCGGCGAGCCGCCGGTGTTCGACCTCGATTTCGGCCGGATCGGCATTCAGATCTGTTTCGACGCGGGCTTCCCCGAGAACTGGCAGTCGCTGGCGCGGCAGAGCGCCCAGGCGGTGTTCTTCCCGTCGGCCTACGACGGCGGATTCCCGCTGCAGGCCTACGCTTGCCTGCACCATTACTATGTCATTACCTCGGTGCGCACCGCGCGGTCGCGCATCATCGACCCGTGCGGGCGGGTGGTGGCCCAGACCGATGAGCGGGTGAACTTTGTCGTGCGCGACATCAACCTCGACTTCGTGGTCGCCCACTACGACTTCAACTGGGGTATCCCGGACCGGATCATGGACGCCTATCCGGGGCGGGTGAAGGTCGCATCGTACCGGGACGACGCGCACTTCCTCGTCGAGCCCACCGACCCGGCGCTGACGACGAAGCAGTTGCAGGAGGAGTTTGGGTTCGAGCCGGCGTCTCAGTATCATCAGCGGCACCGGGAAGCGCATGCCGCCTTGCGGGCCGGGAAGACCCCCAGGCCTCAGACAGCCGCACACGGAAACCGGGGACAGTACTCGAAGTAAGTGAGGTGAACCATGCCATTGCAGCCAACTCCGTTGAAACTCAAAACTTCCCTCTTGATGCTGGGAGTGATACTCCCGGGACTAACCGCGTGGGGGTCGCCTGCGCTCGCACAAGCTCCCGCGCCGAGAGCGCCCGGACCTCTCCGCGTTCATCCGACCAACCCGCGTTACTTCACGGACGGAACGAAAAACCCGGACGGCTCGCTCAGAGCCGTCTATCTGACCGGTTCGCATACCTGGAACAGCTTGCAGGATGGAGCGTTCTTTACCACCGAGAATGCCGATCCGCCGCCGCGATTTGACTTCGAGGCCTACCTGGATTTCCTGGAGCGACACAACCACAACTTCATCCGGTTATGGCGGTTCGAGCAACCCAAGTTCCACTACTGGCTGGACGCGGACAGCTCCGTACTGAGAACTACGACCAGCCGGAGGGGGCTTCAGTTCTCCCAGCCTCATCCCTGGGCGCGCACAGGTCCCGGCGCCGACATGATCGGGAAACTCAAATTCGACCTGACGCAGTTCGATCGAGAGTACTTTGATCGCCTGCGCTCACGGGTGATCGCCGCCCGGGAGCGCGGCATGTACGTCTCCGTAATGCTCTTCGAGGGCGGGTCGATGCGGAGGGGAAACAGGGCCTTCTGGTCCGCGCACCCATTCAAGGGCGGCAACAACGTCAACGGGATCAAGGTGCCGGACGACGACGGCGATGAATTCGGCCCTCAGGTGCAATCGCTCCTCGTCCCGGCCGTCACGGAATTGCAGAAGACGTACATTCGCCACGTCGTGGACACGGTCAACGATCTGGATAACGTGCTCTATGAAGTCGGCAACGAATTCGAGTTCACCGCGGCCAATACGGAGTGGCAGCACTGGGTGGTGAAGTTCGTCAAAGACTACGAAGCGACAAAGCCCAAGCAGCATCCCGTGGGCATGGTGTGCCAAATGCATCACCCCTGGAAAACCAGTGTTCCGGACGACCCCCGGAACGCCGTGTTGTTCAACGGGCCGGCCGACTGGATATCGCCAGGCGGCTACGCGGGACGTGGATACATCAACCCTGAGACAATCCCTGCGGCCGACGGCAAGAAAGTGCTGCTGTTCGACACGGACCATGTCTGGGGTGTCGGGGGAGCAGACCAAGCTTGGGTGTGGCAGACCTTCACGAGGGGCCACAACCCCCTTTTCATGGACTTCCTTTCGGAAATCACGGAACATGTGGTGTGGTATAGGCAAGCGCCTGAAGTTCGGGCCGCCATGGGGCACACCCGATCCTATGCGATGAAGATGAACCTGGCCGCCATGACACCGCGTGACGACCTCGCCTCCACGCGCTATTGCCTGGCGAATCCGGGCAAGGAGTATCTGATCTACCTGCCTGATGGCGGCGAGGTCACGGTGGACCTCTCCGCCGTGCCCGGCCAGTTCGCTCAGGAATGGTTCAATCCTAAATCCGGCTCCTCAACCGCCGGGAAAGTGCTGTCGGCAGGCGCACGCCGCGCCTGTCAGGCGCCTTTCACTGGCCAGGCGGTTCTCTACCTGAAAGCTCAATCGTCAAAGCCATGAAGCGACTGCTGCTTTCAAAGCAAACATCCCCCCTCATGAAATCCATCCTCGCTTTTCTTTGCCTCAGCATCGCGCATCTGCACGCGCAAGCCGCCGGACCGCTCCGCGTGCATCCAACGAACCCGCGATACTTCACCGACGGCACGAAGAGCGCCGACGGCACGTTCCGGGCGGTGTATCTCACTGGCTCCCATACTTGGGATATCTTCCAGCGCTGGGCGGAAGGACACATTGATGGAAAGAACCGGATGGGAAGGCCGGCCGATTTCACGGCCTATTTGGACGAGCTGCAAAGTCACGGTCACAATTTCATTCGAGACGGGTATCGTGAATCCTCATGTCCCTCTATTGGCCGCTGGTGGA
>VGYL01000218.1 GCA_016872975.1 Planctomycetota bacterium | reverse complement strand
CGGTTCAGCCAGAATGGCAGCAGCTCCGTCGTCAGATGCGTCTTGCACTCCTGCAAACACGAGGCTACCTGATCGCGGTCAATCGCCATCGTCTACCCCTTTCGCCAAATTCCGTAGCATTCGCCCACCTGAAAAACAACGCGGGTATTCTATGCCCCCCCGCGCCGACCGTCAACCGAAGACCCTGGGCGCACTGCCTGACCATGCCTGCGCGGGCGTCCCGCCCCGGCCCAGACCGCCGCCGGAAAAGGGGACATTCTGCTTTTCCTTCCCCGGAAGGGGAAAAGCAGAATGTCCCCTTTTCCTTTGCCGCGCGGGGACCGAATAGCGGTTGCCCCAGAGGCTCGCACAAACGGTCATGGCCCCCCCGATCCAAGCCCAACAGGGCAACTGCATGTTCGGCGCTGGAGCCGTTTGGAGTTCCGCCTTCAGGCGGCTCAAGACCTTGTCGACGTGGAAGGCAGGACTGTCTCGACCCGCGTAAACGCGGAACTCCGAACGACGGCGCCCCACAAGCCGGTCCCTCGCTTCACAAGTACCGCGACTATGGGTGAGGTTGCTTCGTCGCTGCGCTCCTCGCAATGACAGGATTGCCGCGCTCGGCGAGCCTCGCTCGCAATGACATCGGGCGCCCCAGTATGTCATTGCGAGAAGCTTCAGCGACGAAGCAATCTCTACTCTATCGTCTCAGGACGTGCGAAATGCCGTACCAGGTGTTCCGCGTAGATCATGCAACGACAACCTGGCCCACGTGCGATTGCCCGGCCAAGCCCAGAGCCCTCCTTGACAGCGGACGGGCCGGATGGTCTACTACCTCGCGCCGGAGAGTGTTGAACTGAGGTTGGCAGCGTCCCTCAATCGGCCCAATGAAGGGTTTGACATGACGACAGCACGATACATCCTGGCCCTCGATCAGGGCACCACCAGCTCCCGCGCGTTGGTCATCGACCGGGAGGGCAATATCGTCTCGGTCGCCCAGAAGGAATTCCGGCAGATCTTTCCGCAAAGCGGCTGGGTCGAGCACGACCCGAACGAGATCTGGTCGAGTCAGGCCGGCGTCGCGGCCGAAGCGATGGCGAAGATGAGCCTCGACGCGTCCCAGATCGCCGCGCTCGGGATCACCAATCAGCGTGAAACCGCCCTCGTCTGGGACCGCAAGACCGGTGAACCCATCTACAACGCCATCGTCTGGCAGGACCGCCGGACCTCGGCCTGCTGCGACGAGTTCAAGCAGGCAGGACTGGCCGAGACGATCCGCCAAAAGACCGGGCTGGTCCTGGATGCCTACTTCTCGGCGACCAAAGTGCGCTGGGTTCTGAACCACGTGCCCGGCGCCCGGCAGCGGGCGCAGGCCGGCGAGCTGGCGTTCGGCACCGTCGATTCCTGGCTGGTCTGGAAGCTGACCGGCGGCCGCGTTCACGCGACCGATATCTCCAATGCCAGCCGGACGCTGCTGTTCAACATCCACGAGCAGAAGTGGGATACCGAGTTATGCAAGCTGTTCGATGTCCCGCCGTCGATGCTGCCCGAAGTCAAGAGCTGCAGCGAAGTGATCGGCGTCACGGGGCCCGCGTTTGTCGCCCCGGGGATTCCCATCGCCGGCATGGCGGGCGACCAGCAGGCGGCCCTGTTCGGCCAGATGTGCACCGAAGAAGGCATGATCAAGAACACCTACGGCACCGGCTGCTTCCTCATCATGAACACGGGCGCCACCGCCAGGCATTCCGCCAACAACCTGCTCACCACCATCGCCTGGAAGCTGGGCGACCGGGTGACCTACGCCCTGGAGGGCAGCATCTTCATCGGCGGCGCCGTCGTGCAGTGGCTGCGCGACGGGCTCAAGTGCATCCGTTGCTCGCAGGAGGTGGAAGGGCTCGCCCATTCGGTCCGGGACAACGGCGGCGTCTACGTCGTCCCGGCGTTCGCCGGACTGGGAGCCCCTTACTGGGATCAGTATGCCCGCGGCGCGATTTTCGGCATCACGCGCGGAACGACCAGCGCCCACATCGCCCGGGCCTGTCTGGAATCGATTGCCTTCCAGACCAAGGACGTCCTCGATGCCATGGCCGACGACGCCGGCATCCCCATCACCGAGCTACGGGTCGACGGCGGCGCCTCGGTCAACAACGACCTGATGGAGTTCCAGGCCGGCCTGACCCAGGTAAAGGTCGTCCGGCCCCGGACGCTGGAGACCACGGCCATGGGGGCCGCGTTCTTCGCGGGCCTGGCGGTGGGGTTCTGGAAGGACCTGGCCGAGATCCGCCGGATCTGGCAGAAGGGAGCCGAGTTCGAATCCCACCTGCCCGCCGAGAGACGGGCCGAGCTTCTCAAGAACTGGCACAAAGCCGTGGAACGTGCGAAGGATTGGGACAGGCAGTAAGGATCGGCAAACGGTTGCGGTTGCGCAACTCGTATCGGTTGCGTCGCACGTCCAGCGACAGATACGCCTCTTGACGCAACCGTTCGACGAAACGAGCAACGCAACCGCTGGACGGTAACCGAGTTGGAGACACAGGTATGAGCGAGTTTGCGGCGGAATTCATTGGGACGATGATCCTGATCCTGCTGGGCGACGGCGTGGTCGCCAACGTCTGCCTCAAGGGCACCAAGGGCTGCAACGCCGGCTGGATCGTGATCACGATGGGCTGGGGCCTGGCCGTCTTCACCGCGGTCATGATCAGCCGGGACTTCAGCGGCGCCCACATCAATCCGGCGGTGACCCTCGCCTTGGCGGCGGCCGGGACGTTCGCCTGGGCCAAAGTCCCCCTGTTCCTCGCGGCCCAGTTCCTCGGCGGTGCGGCGGGCGCCTTCGTCGTCTGGCTCTTCTACAAGGACCATTATGACGCCACCACCGATCAAGGCACCATCCTCGGCACCTTCGCCACCGGCCCGGCGATCCGCAATCCCCTGCGTAACCTCCTCTGCGAGGTCATCGGCACCTTTGTCCTGATCCTGGCCGTGCTCTACGCGGCCGATATGAAGCTTACCCCCACGGCCGGCGAGATCAAGGTGGGCATGGGCTCCCTCGGCGCCATTCCGGTCGCCTTCGTCGTAATTGGGATCGGCCTGTCCCTGGGCGGCACGACCGGCTATGCCATCAACCCCGCCCGCGACCTGGGCCCGCGCCTCGTCCACGCCCTGGTCCCCATCCCCCACAAAGGGACGAGCGATTGGGCCTATAGCTGGGTCCCCATCATCGGTCCCATCCTCGGCGCCCTCCTGGCCGCCTGGGTCTCCTGAAGAGCTTTTGCTTCCTCTCGCCTTCGCTCACGACGATCTGTTCGAAAGGCGTCGAACGGGGGCATCGTCCACGGGGACACTATCCCGGTACAGAACCTCGGGGCACAGGTCGGCGACGTTGGACCACGCCACGGTGTCAGAGCTGATATGAGCGGAGTTGAACACTGCGGGACTTCGTAGTGCTTCATGCCAATTGACTTTCCGGTCTGGGCGTGTATGCTATGTCATTCGTGGAATGAGGCGGGTTCACGCCGCGATGGAAAGAGATGTGGTCTCAATCGCTGAAGAAAGAAGAGGTATCAATACCGAACCGCTGACATAGTCCCTTTAGGTAGGACCGACAGACATCCTTCTGGTTGCTCTTGGGAATCGGGTACGCTTGGATCTTGCCATTGGCATCCGGACCGACAAAACACCCATGTGAACCTTTGCCGCGTCCTTTCTCCCAGTAGATACTCAGGGATTTCAGTCGGTTCGCCAGTTCACGAAACGGGCATGACTTGGGAATGTCCATCACACGGCAAGATATTGACGGGGGACCTTCTTCGTAGCCAGGACACGGTCAATCGTCGGAGCGTTGTGGCCAAGTCGCCGGTTCGCTTGCGCGATAACGCGTTCCATTAGCTCGTCGCAGATCTTGCGATTGGCTTTGAGTGCCGCTTTGTATCGTTGCCAGATGACGGGCGGGGCCGGATGAAAGAATTGGGCATCCGTGCGCCGACAGATGTCACGCTGGGTGTCGATATTCTCCAGCAATTCCGTCAGTGCGGTCGCCACGCAGCCACCGACCCCAATAAGGTCGAGCTCCAGGCAGTGAGCTATGAACAGATCGGGATCATCGGGCGACGGGTAAACACAAATGCGGTACGGCATCGCCATCGCCAACCGAGCACTCATCTGGGACCTCCGAGCAGTTCCATCCTTACGTCTCTCTCGATTATGCCGCTTCGCCATGGCCTTGTCAACAAGAAAGTGACACTATGCTAGCATAAGTGCCAGTTCTAACACGACTTAATGTCACCGATCTTCTTTCTTTGTGACACTGGAGCCATCAGGAAGCGGCGTAATTGCCATGCTCTTTTCACTTATCGGCACCTTAGCGCCTTCCCTTGACTTCTAATCATAGTGCAGCACTATGAATGCGACCCATGCGGAGATATACGTCAAGGCGGGGAGTCTGTTCTTGCGTCCTTGGGCCTTGTTGCGACCGCCCAAATCTGAGGGTCTGGCGCCGATCTGCCCGGTCGGATGGGCGCGTAAGGCGCGGCGTAAGGTTTGGCTGTCTGGCATGGGCATGAAAGAAGCCGTCAAGCGTAAGTGCTTGACGGCTCGTGAGTTACACAGGGTGAAAGACGGGATTCGAACCCGCGACCCCCAGAACCACAATCTGGTGCTCTAACCAAACTGAGCTACTTTCACCACGAAGAGGCCGCAGCAGGCAGCCCTTGTAAGGAACAAGGTGCGCCGCTTCTGAGCCCGGCGCACCCAGTCATTGTACCGAATCGGCCGTTGCTGTCAACGGGGTTTTATTTGCGGACGGCCGCCTGGGCCGCCGCCAGCCGGGCGATGGGCACACGGAACGGCGAACAACTGACGTAATCCATGCCGACCTTATGGCAGAAGGCCACGCTGGCGGGCTCGCCGCCCTGCTCGCCGCAGATGCCGATTTCGAGCTTCTTGTTGGTCTTGCGGCCGCGCTCGATGCTGATCTTGATCAGCTCGCCGACGCCGGTCTGGTCGATGCTCTGGAACGGGTCGCCGGGCAGGACCTTCTGGTTGACGTAGTCCGGCAGGAAGCCGCCGATATCGTCGCGGCTGAAGCCGAACGTCATCTGGGTCAGGTCGTTGGTGCCGAAGCTGAAGAACTCGGTCACCTCGGCGATCTGTCCGGACAAGAGCGCCGCCCGCGGAATCTCGATCATCGTGCCGACCATGTGCTTGATCTTCTTGAGGCCGAACTTGGCCAGGGTCTCTTTGTAGACCTGGCCGATGACCTGCTGCTGCTGGCGGATTTCGTTGGCGTCGCAGACGACCGGGATCATGATCTCCGGGTAGGGTTTTTTGCCGGCTTTGAGCAGCTCGGCCGCGCCTTCGAAGATCGCCCGGGCCTGCATGGCGGTCACTTCCGGATAGGTGATGCCCAGCCGCACACCGCGATGGCCCATCATGGGGTTGCTTTCGTGCAGGGCGTCCGCCCGCCGGTTCAACTCCTCCATGCCGATGCCCAAGGCCTGGGCCAATTCCTGGCGTTTCTCCGGGCTCTCCGGCACGAACTCATGCAGGGGCGGGTCCAGCAGCCGCACGACGACCGGCAGACCGTCCATCGCCTCCAGCGTGCCTTTGATATCCCGCTTGACGAACGGGAACAGCTCATCGACCGCCTTCTTGCGCTCCTCCTCGCTGTTGGACATGATCATCTTGCGCAGGAAGAAGAGCGGCTCATCGCTGCCTTTGCCGTAGAACATGTGCTCGGTCCGGAACAGGCCGATGCCCTCGGCGCCGAACGAGCGGGCCCGGGTCGCATCCGCCGGCGTTTCGGCGTTCGTGCGGACCCCCAGCCGGCGGACCGTATCGCAGATCTTCAGGAAGTCCATCAGGACCTTGTTCTCCTCGCCGGCGTCCATCATGGGCAGTTGTCCGGCGTACACGTTGCCGCGGGTCCCGTTGAGGGTGATCCAATCGCCTTCGCGGACGACCTGGCCGCCGACGCGGAACTCTCTCTTGCCCAGATCCACGTGCAGGGCGCTACAGCCGACGATGCAGCACTTGCCCCAGCCGCGGGCGACGAGCGCCGCGTGGCTGGTCATGCCGCCGCGGGCGGTCAGAATCGCCTGGGCGGCCCGCATGCCTTCAACGTCCTCCGGGTTGGTCTCTTCGCGGACGAGGATGACCTTCTTGCCGCCTTTCACCCAGTTGACCGCATCGTTGGCGGTGAAGACCACCTGGCCGGTCGCGCCGCCGGGGCCGGCGGGCAGACCCTTGGCCATGACCTTCTGTTCCTTCTCGACCACCGGGTCGATGATCGGGTGCAGCAGCTCATCCAACTGCCCCGGCGTCACACGCAGGACCGCCTCTTCCTTCTTGATGAGCTTTTCTTTGGTCATATCGACGGCCATGCGGACCGCGGCGGGACCGTTGCGCTTGCCGACGCGGCATTGCAGCATCCACAGCCGGTCCTTCTCGATGGTGAACTCGATGTCCAGCATGTCGCGATAGTGTTTTTCGAGCTTCTTCTGGATCGTGTCGAGCTCTTTGTAGACCTTCGGCATCCGCTCTTGGAGCGTCTCGAGCTCCTTGTTGTGCTCGGACTTGGAGTGCGTGTTGACCGGGGCGGGCGTCCGAATCCCGGCGACCACGTCCTCGCCCTGGGCGTTGACCAGGTACTCGCCGTAGAAGTGCGGCTCGCCGTTGCCGGGGTTGCGGGTGAAGGCGACGCCGGTGGCGGAGTCCTCGCCCATGTTGCCGAAGACCATCGACTGGACGTTCACCGCGGTGCCCCATTCATCGGGAATGCCTTCGATCCGCCGATAGCTGATGGCCCGCTTGCCGTTCCACGAGGCGAACACGGCCTCGATGCCGCCCCAAAGCTGCTTGTCCGGCTCGTCCGGGAACTCTTTGCCCAGGACCTCCTTGACCTTGGCCTTGAACGCGGCGCACAGCTCTTTGAGGTCCTCGGCCGTCAGGTCGGTGTCGAGCGTGCAGCCCTTCTGCTTCTTCATCCCGTCCATGAGGTGCTCGAGCTGCCGGCGGATGCCCTGGTCCTCCTTGGGCTCGATCCCGGCGGCTTTCTCCATCACGACGTCGCTGTACATCATGATCAGCCGCCGATAGGCGTCGTAGACGAACCGCTCGTTGCCGCCGCTCTGGGCGACCATGCCCGGGATGGTCTGGCTGGTCAGGCCGACGTTCAGGACCGTCTCCATCATGCCCGGCATCGAGCTGCGGGCGCCGGAGCGCACCGAGATCAACAGCGGGTCCTTCGGGTCGCCGAACTTCTTGCCCATCACTTTCTCGACCTTCGTCATCGCCTTGGCGACCTCTTGCTGCAGGCCCTGCGGGTACTTCCGCTTGTTCTGATAGAAGTGCACGCAGACCTCGGTCGTAATCGTGAAGCCGGGAGGCACGGGCACGCCGAGATTGGCCATCTCGGCCAGGTTGGCCCCTTTGCCACCCAGCAGATTCTTCATCTTCGCGTTGCCCTCACCCTTGCCGCCTCCGAAGAAGTACACCATTTTCTTAGCCATTCCTGCCATCTCCTTTTTGTCGTTACCCTGTGGCCCAGCCGCCCCCGACCGGGAACCGTCCCCCGAAAGGAGGAGTCGCCACCTGTCCGATTCAACTCACATCCGAGAATCCGCCGAACATCACGCTGAGTTTCAATGCCGGCGATGCTGGGGCAAATAAAGCGTGCGAGTATAGCCCCCGCCCCCACCGCTGTCAATCCGCAAAACCCGCGATTTTCCGCCTTCGGCGCCTCCCGGACACGACCGCCGCGGGCGGCCGGGACCAAGGTGGAATCACAGAATGGTGGCATCAAAGAACGGGAAGCTCTGGTGGTTGTCCGAGGACCCGCCGCCGTCGGAAACCGCCCGCCCAGGGACGCTCGGGCATCGGTAAACACCGCATCGGGCCGCTCACGCCCTCCGCGTCCCCGCGCCTCGGCACGCGAGACATAACCCTTTCTACCAGTGTAACTTGCATCCCAAGGACAGCCGTCCCCGGAGGCCTGGTTCAGAACCGGGTAACCGTCTGGGTGGGTGGCAGCGGCAAGGCCGGAGGCTTTGCGCAGGCTTTGCCGATGGCTCAGAGGCAAGACCATCGGCAAGCTCCGAAGACTGCGCTTGCCGCTGCCACCCGTCCTTTATTACCCACTCTTGAACCAGGCCTCCCCGGGGCCTGGTTCAGAAACGGGTAACAGTCCCGCGGCGTGGTAGCAGGCCCGGCCGGGGTATTGACACTCGCCGGGCTCGGGATACAGTGGTCGTGGACGGGGTGGCATAGAAGGTACCCTGTCGCCATTGGAGGTCACATGCCTGCTCTGGTTCGGATCCACGGCGGTCGCCGTGACACGCCGGGTTTTGCGGTTCTGGAAAGGACGGAAAGGAACGGTATGAGAAACGCAGTGTTGACTGGTATGTGTGTAGCCGCCGGCTTATGGCTGCTGACCGGCTGCTCGACGGCTCCCCAGGGGGCAGAGCAACAGGCGCAACTGACCGTCAAGAGCGAGACCGCCATCGCAACGGCCAAAAAGACGGACCCCGGCCTGCAGAAGTTCTTCGATACGGCGGCCGGTTACGCGGTCTTCCCGTCCGTCGGCAAGGGCGCGATCGGCGTGGGTGGCGCCTACGGGCGGGGCGAGTTATATGAAGGCGGCAAGCTGACCGGCCACTGCACCCTGACGCAGGCCAGCATCGGCCTGGCCCTGGGCGGGCAGAAGTACAGCGAGCTGATCTTCTTCGAGACTCCGGCGGCCGTGGACCGCTTCAAGTCCGGCAACTTCGCGTTCGCGGCCCAGGTCTCGGCCGTGGCCCTCAAGTCCGGGGTGTCCGCCAACGCCAAGTACGCCGACGGCGTCGCCGTCTTCACGATGGGAGAAGCCGGTCTGATGTACGAGGCCTCCGTCGGCGGGCAGAAGTTCAGTTTCGAGCCGCTGGCAAAGCCGTAGGTCGGCGCAAGTACAGCTCGCGTGCTACAGGCCGCAACCATCGGGTCCATCTGAAGGGCACCCGGCGCCACGCCACCGCCGTGGCTCGGGTACCCCGGATCCCCGGCCCGGCGGTCTCTTCTCTCGTAAGAGGGTGTGTGAAAGGGTGGCATCGTCAAGGCCGGTAGGCTTGGCGATGGTCCGGCGCCCGGGAAATCCGCCATCGCCAAGCTCCGAAGAGGGTTCCCAATCGC
>VGYL01000217.1 GCA_016872975.1 Planctomycetota bacterium | reverse complement strand
TGGCCGGCGGGTAGTACGATGCCGGGCGGGAAGGGCCATTTCCGCAGGTTCCTGCGGTCGTCGGTCAGGCACCAGCCCTCCAGAAAGACGGGCGTCGTCCCGCGATTGTGCAGCTCGATCCAATCCGAGGCGTTCCCATTGCCATCGAGCAGGCCACGACGGTTGGAGGCCAGGAGTTCACTGATTACGACCGAAGGGCTTTGGGCGAGCAGACCGGTCGCGAAAGACACCGCCACAACGCCGACACCTGCGATAAGTCGCGAGAATCCCATAGAACGATTCATCGGCTGCATCTTCACCCTCCATCAGGCATTCATCTCGTGACCCGCGGCTCATGGCCCGCGGGCCGCGGATTACGGGACCCGGTGTTTGCACCGCCTGTTTCCCCGTCGGCCGTGTACGCGGCGTATCTTACCGATCGCGGAGCCGGTACCATACGAGGCCGATCCACTCGTGCAGGGCCATCGTGCTGCGCTCGAGATTGCCGGCGGACAGCACGACGCTGTCCTGACTCCAGCCCATCGGATCGTAGGTGAAGTGGACCGGAATAGGCACGATCGTATCGTGCGGGAACTGCCGGAGAGCGACCGCATGGGAACGCCGCATATGGACGGCGGACGTCACCAGTCCGATGCGCCGGCCCTGGCCGTCCGGCAGGAGACGGACCAGAAGAGCGAGGTTCTCGAAGGTGTTGTGCGATTGCGTCTCCGTGAGGATCTTCTCCGGCGGGACCCCCAGACGCAGGGCCATCGCCTTCATCACGTCGGCTTCGCTTTCGGCCCCGGGCCGGGGCGGGCCGCCGCAGAAGGCGAGCAGACCCGCGTCACTTTCCCGCAAGACCCGCACCCCGTGGTAGAAGCGGGGATACGCATGCCGGCCCAGCTCCGCTTCCGGGCGAAGATGGCCCGCCGGCAGGGAACCGCCCCCCAGAACGACGACAAGGTCGAGTTCACGCAGCGCCTCCGGACCGGGCCGCTGGTACCTGGCTTCCAGCGGATATACCAGCAGGTTGGCAACGGGATTGAGGCTCAGAGCGGCCAGCAGCATGACGCCGAGAAGCAGCAGGAACCGGCCGGCCGCGAAAAGCCTCTTCCTGCGGCCGGGCCTGCTCAGGACTAGCCCCAGCACCAGCAGCGTCAGAACCCAGACCATCGGGGTGGCGAACGACTTCACTACCAGCATACTCTGTACTCCTTGCGACGGATGACCCGACCGATTCCGATCTCCACCGATCGGACGGGGTGATTGTGCCCTGCGACAGGCTGCGCGTCGAGCACAAAAGGGCCGCGGCCGGGTGGCAGGGCCATCGCAGGTTCGGTGCTGAAGCCGTTTGGGGACCCCATCCCCGCTCGCCGAAGAGGGTCTGTGAGAACCCAGCTCAGTAATGGGTGGCAGCGGCAAGCGGAGTCTTCGGAGCTTGCCGATGGTTTTGTTCATCCGCCATCGGCAAGGCCTGCGCAAAGCCTCCGGCCTTGCCGCCGCCACCCGTCGCCCTGGACCAGCCCCAGGCCAAGGCTGCTCACACACCCTCGAAGATGTCGTGCGAGGACGCACGACCTACGCGGAGAGCGGTTCGCGCGACCATTACCGAGCTTGTTCGTCAAAACTCATCAGGCGGGTCCAGACCGCGCAGCGGCTCAAGACTTCGCAGAGGTGGAAGGCAGGACTGTTCAGACCCGCGTAAACGCGGAACTCCGAACGGTGGCGGGCCACGGCCCGGGCGCTCGTCGCGGACCTTTCAAGGATCACCCTGCCCACATGCGATTGCCCTGGCCCCAGTGGACAAAATCATGGAAAAATCCTATAGTGCTGCGACGATCCGTACGTGGAGGATATATGAACGTATACGAAGTGATTCCGCGCGTCAGCCCGGAGGCCATTGTTGTCTACTGTTGTGACCCGCGCTTTCAAACGGCGTTCGGTCCCTTCGTCGAGAGCGAGCTCGGGCTCAAGAAGGGGCAATACGTCCCCCTGGTGGTCGCCGGGGGGGCGGGCGTGCTCGCGAACCCGGACCGGCTGCCGAACGAATTCGAATTCCTGAAGAACCGGTTCGAGCTCTTTCACGAGCACTTCGCGTCGATCCGGCGGCTGGTTCTGATCAATCACGAGGATTGCGTGTACTACAAGACGCTCGCGGGAAAGATCCCCGCCCTGGAGGAGTACGCCGCCGAGCCCTGCCACTGGCCGCGTGAAGACCTGACGCGGATCGCGCAGACCTTCGACCGGCTCCTATCCCATCTCGGCTGGGGAGTCGAGCTCTACTACGCGGGATTCACCAACGGAGACCGCAGCCAGGTGGCGTTCGACCGCATCCGCGTCTGAGAACGTGTATGTCCGCGACACATTTTCCTGCACTATCCGGTTCCGCAGGCGCTCTTGGGTTCCTTGGCGGGCTTGGCGTCTTGTCGGGCCTCGGGCGGCGCCGGGTCTGCGGCACTCGTATCGCCGCGGCCGAGGCGGGAGGCGCAACGGGACGTAAGCCCCCAGGCGAGACGGACGGTGAAATGGCCGATCGTCGCCGCCACGGCCGCCATCATCAGGCATCCGGCCCACAGGTGCATGCACCGGAGCAGAAAACCCGACAGCTTCGTCTCGATGGTGTAGGATTTCAGCATCCCCGCGATCCAGGGAACCTCGGACATCGTGTAACGTCCGATCTCAAAGGCCATCCAGTAGAAGGGCAGAGCCGTCAGGGGGTTGGTCACCCAGCAGGCGGCCAGCCCCACCGGAAGATTGACCCGGAAATATAGCGCGCCAACCGTGGTCAGGAGCATCTGGAAGGGAATGGTGGGGGTGAAGGCGACGAACAGTCCCAGCGCGAGCCCACCGGCCACGGCACGCTCGTCGAAATGCCACAGATCGTTCGCGAAGATCGAATGCCCCAGCAGCCGGTACAACGCGCTGTGCCGGATTCGATCCTTCGTCGGTAGAACGCGCTGTACCCACTTCGGCAAACTCATGGTTGGTTTCCCTGATCTTATCCTGTCCAAGGACATTCGGGCCTCTGGAGCGGCCGGCTACAGTCTGGCCCGGTCCAGATAGTCGATCAGCTCCCGGATCTTCTGAGCCAGTTGCGGCCTGTCGTCGGTTCCGGCCGTTGTCTGTTGTCGTTCCACGTGTCGCATCGCGGCCAGCAGACGCCCTTGAGCATCCAGGAGCAGCGAATTGTATTTCGCCAGCATCTCCCGGCGGACATTCTCATACTCGACCGGCGTCTGGTCAGATTCAGCCGACTGCATCTGCATGGTCCCACCGTTGTCTGTCATAACCAAGCGGCTTACCTGGCAATATTGACGATACTGCAAAAGCAGTGCCAAGGCCAGTCCCGATGAAGGCAAACTGGGGCGAATCTTGCGAGCCTCGTCTCCCAGGCAGGAAACGTGAGGTCGGGCGGATGAAGGAGGCAGTCTCTGCCGGATGCCGCACGAGTTGCCGACCAGGCCGCACGCCATGCCGTCAGAGCTCTGACAGGCGGTGCCGGAAACCTGACACTTCCCGCCGACGGCCGGACGCGCGGACGTCCCGCTGGCGCATGTTTGACAACTGGGGCGGGGTCTTTGCGGTCGAATCAAATTCAAATTATCGCACCGCTTCCCGGCCTGCATCGATCATGGAGCAGGGACAACGGCAATGATCGATAAGGGATCATCCCCGGGGGATAGAATCCGCCACGCCGGCCGGGCGAATCGTAACTCCATTCCAGACAGGCAGCTAGGCGGAGACAGTTCCCAATCGGCAACTGTTGGAACAGGGGAAAAGCAATGGGCAGGACTGGAGTTGAACCAGCGACACACGGATTTTCAGTCCGTCCGGGTGTTTTGTAAGTCCTTGTGGCAAAACGATTAACGATTGTCAAATAACGACTTATGAGATCAGGCGTAGATCAGCCGAAGGTCAGCGGAAGCCCAGACGTACACGTCTGGCGCGCACTTTGGCGCGCGCCTGAACCGCCGAAACTGGTAAGACCGCGTCCCTACTCATGTTCATCCTCAGAGTCAGCCCGATTCACAGCATCTGCTCCACTTGCACGCATCGGCTTCCAGAACCAACAACCAGCATCTTCCGCGAAAGGGTCTCCGGTGAGAGCATAGGCATCAGCACGACAACCATAGCAGCACGAATTCCACACACAGTCCCCGCATCTTCCCTTCAGATGGCTGTTGACTTCCCGCACCGTTCGGCACACAGGGCTCTCCACGATTTCCTTTAGCGTCTGTCTCCCAAGGTCGCCGAGTGGCCAGAACACTCCGGAACACGGATACACATCACCCGAACCTGAGACATACAGAGCATAGTGCCACTTGTCACAACCCAGCGCAGCTATCGGTGGTTTCGGCAGCCAATCTATGTTGAATTCCCTTCGATCAATTTCCTGCAGCAGAGAAAAGACGTCCCCCATCTCGGACGGAGTCAAGAACTCCTCCTCTTCCATGCTTCGAGCGCGGCCGACCCGCTTGGGTGACTCAAAATAGGGGATGATCCCATGCTGGCGCATCCATCGCCACATCGCTGGCAGTTGTTCAGCATTTCGCCTCACGATGATCGCCTCACAGCCGAGCCGCTTATCTTCAGTCCAACTGTGCGACAGCAGACTGCCAATGCCGGCCATCATATGGTCGTGAGCACCCGTTTGACCCGCCAACCAGTCGGCCGTCTCTGCATCATCCAACGCGTGCAATTTGGCAACGATGGACACCGGGAACGTCTTCAATTCCTCGGCAAGCGCGGCATCTACGACCGTTCCATTTGTGAATATCACAGCCCACAGTCCAAGTGACTCACAAACCGAGAGAACCTCTCGCACACGTGACACATCCAAGAGTGGCTCACCACCCCCCGTCAGTACGATTGAGCGAACGCCAAGAGCCGTACTCTGCCTGATGATCGTGCGGACTTCGTCCATAGTCATATTGCGCCTTGATGAACCAGGGTGGTCCGACCAGCAGTAGCGGCAACTTAGATTGCAGCGACTCCCCTCGATCTGTATCGTGAGCCTGAGGATTTGATTCAGACTCACGGCCATTTCAATATCCCGATGGTCGAAGAACAACCCACGGACATTCTCTACGCCACGACTCATAACACCGCCCAACCGTGCGGCAACGTCCTATGATTTCACCTTCTCACCGCGCCCAGGTGTAGAATACGTGCCATAGCGCCGCCCAATGTTGCCAAGTTTGTCGACGACCTCTTTCGAATACAGGCGCCTGCATATCTCGTCAACATACAGCCGCCCCTGACGCGTCAATTCAATGCGATCCGAGCCTACTGTGACAAATGGATTAGGCTCATCTGCAATCTCACGTGCGGTCTTCCGCAGGGAAGCGACGCCGGCACTTCCATAGCGCGCTTCGCACTCAGCCAGATCGATACCGTTTCCGTACCGTAGCCCCATAATTCCATAGCGCCGCCACATATCCTCTTCGGACAAAGCACAACCGCAGTCGATAGGAAGCTGGTCTTTCTTCGGGCACGCCATGTAGTCATCAAGCTTTCCTACGTTGTACCAAATACATCCGTTGAAATAGCTGTATGCCGACAGCCCAAAACCAAGAAATGGCTGATTCGAAGCCTTCTGGCCCTGGTAACAGAAGAATTGCGTTCTTTCGGCTCCATTGTCTCTTGCCCTTTTCTCGGTAAGCTCATCCAGTATGTAGAACTCCGGTGCTATCTCCTGGTAACCAACCCTCTCTAGTATGTCTCTGCCCATCTGCGACATTACTAGTATGTCTTCCTCTTCTGGAAAGTGTTCGTTCTTCCACTCGTTTGAATCTGCCAGCCCGGTACCGTGCTTGACACGCAGTTGGTAGAACGTAATGCAGGGAGGCATCACCTCACAGACACGTCCAACTGTGTATTTCCACTGTTGGAGCCACGCTCGACCATTCGTCTTGGCGGGAAGCCCATAGAGCAGATCAACATTTACCTCTCGAAAATCACATTCGTTCGCTCTTCGAATGACGGCCGCGGCAGTCTCGGGAGGATATTGACGCCCCAGATCACGAAGCAAGCTCGGCTCAAACGTCTGCACCCCTATGCTCAGACGGTTTATCCCCCGGTCCAGCAATCCCTTGAGCGTGTCATCACCTACTATTCCTTGGGGTTCGCATTCCACCGTCTTCTCGCAGTCACTCTCTATCGCGAAACACTCATTCAGCGCATCAAGAACAAGGTCCAGTCCGTTCTTGTCCCCGTGCCCCGGCGCATGCACCCGCAGAAGCAGTGTCGGTGTGCCTCCACCAAAGTACACTGCGGATACCTTCCGCCGAGAACCGATCATAGAGGTACTGCGGTGTATCTCGGACACCAGACACTCAACATAGGCCTCTGCCCTTCGAGCATCCCATGTGTCTCTACGGTAGTGGCAATACGTACAAATCTTGTCGCAAAATGGCACATGTACGTAGATGCTGATTGCCTCTTCAGTCCCGTACCCCTTCGGATCGTTTAGATGACGCTTTCGGTCGAACAAATTACCTATTCCAGCATTGTCCAATTTCGTCAGCAGAGCACGAGGCGGGTACGAATGTACAAACTCGTAAGTGAACCTATCTCTTGTCAACCCCTTCTGAGTTGCGGACAGCATCACTTGCCTGACTGCGTTCCTTGCTTCATCCTCAATACCACCCACCGCCGGCAACCCTTTGACCGCAGGGAGAAACATTCGGAAGGGATCTGACCACTCAGATCGAAACTGCACTTTCTCCCCCCTCATTCCGAGAGGCCCAGCACTTGCAGGTGGTCGCACAACCTTCTCCTTCACAATGCGCGTGCGGAAAAAGGCACCTAATCTGGCCGGCCCAGTACCATGACTATGTTTCCCTTGGAAGAGGCCTCCTAGCGCCCACTCAAACCGCCAGCCCTGGGCGTCCGCGATATTGTCCCGAGGCCCGACCGGTTCAAAATCAGTGGGCTTCTCAGCCGTTTGAACCTCAAGAAAGACCGCATTCAATTGATCGTTGAACTGCCCCCAAAGGCAGGCTGCTCCGCTCCCATCCACAGAAAGCCAAAAGCCTGTGTTTCCGGCGACTGGCGCTGCTAACTGCGAACTGCACCTGCGCCACACAAGGAGCATGTGCTCGATTTCGGCTCGATCTTCGGTGCGAATCGCTCGAACCCTGTGCCGGCGCCCCACGAGGTCTGCTGCAACCAGGAACCGATACCCAACCCTTTCTCCTATGACAAGTAGATGTTGCGGAGGAATCTGATCTGCTCGCCACACCGCACATTGTCGGCTGGCCTCCAATGTGTAGATCAGTCGGTACGTGTCCCTGCGTTTGTCCGCATACACGCGCAGACTCCGGAGCATCTCCATCAGAGACCGCTCAGACTGGCAAATGATGTTACACTCCCCAGAAGCTGCGAAATCCGACAACGCTCTCTCGAAGGGTACATACGCCGCATAATGCTCCGGCATCCCCTCCAGCGAAATGTCACCAATGTTTGGCGAATAGCTAAGAAACCAGATGGGCTTGCCCTTGGCCGAGGCAATCTCTCTTGTCACATCTGCCAAGAGCCAAGGCCAGTTGGGCAACTCGGTTCTGAGGACATCTCGAACCTTACGACTGGTGATTGCACCCCAAGCAGAGACACTGCCCAGCAGCGCAGCTAGGCAGATACCTTCTAATCGCCAAAAGACAGTTTCATCAAGAAGAGAGCCCCTGAAAACAAACAAGTATCCTGCGATGGAGCATGCTATGGCGGCAATCGCTGCGGCGAATACCAGCTTTGTGTTCATGATGACGGCCCATCGTCCCCCCACAATCCCAAGCGCAATCAAGCTCACGGCGTACGACAAAAACAGCACCGACATCCAGTCGATCTTCTCTTGTTTCAGCAGCGATGCATACGATGTTAAGCCCACTGTGACAACGACAGAGGCCCCCAACATCATCGCAACCATCAACCAGGATACGAGATAGGTATTTGGCCGAGTGACCAACCATCTTGTGAGGCCATGCAGGGGGAGGTTCTTCATCACACCGACACCATTGTCCTTTCCTCATTGTCCTGTCACCAGAGACCAGACGAAGTCGGTCCCGTCATTTGCCGGCCCAGTGCACAAATCTCCGCTCCAGAGCAACGAGAATCTGATTGAGGGAATATCCAATCAGTCCAGCAACCAAGATGCTTGAATACATCTCACGCACCTGAAACAACACATTTGCGTTGTATATCCGATACCCCAAACCGCTCGTGGTGCCCATGAACATCTCGGATACAACGATGTAGATAAGGGCCGAGGACACAGCCAAACGAAGGCCAACAACAACGTGGGGCAAAGCCTCTGGCAAGACAACTTTCAGAAAGAGCTGTGACCTTGTAGCCCGCATAGTCCTTGCCACCAGGGTGCGCGTCTTGCTACTGTGCTTCACGCCATACGCAGTGTTGAACAAGCTGATGAGGAAGGCAGAATATGCGGCGATCCCCCACTTCGATGCATCACCCAGGCCGAAAATCAGAAGGAAGAGAGGGAAAAGAGAAGTCCCGGGTACCGACCGGAAGAAATCGATAACAAACTCGCTAAGTGTATGGACAACGCGCGAACTCCCCACCAAGAGCCCAACAGCCACACCAAGGCAAGCTCCGACACCAAACCCGATACTGAGCCGGTACAGAGTTGTCCCAACGTCCAACCAGAAGCTGGACGTGCCGACCGCATGGCACAATTGTACGAACACCGTATGCGGCATAGGCAGAAACATCGGCTGGATCACAATTGAAAGCACCATCCACAAGAGGAGAAACAGAACCACACCAAGCGCCTTCATCCGTCTCATTTCCCAATCGCCTCCTGGAAGACCGTCAGAGCGCGGCGCTTCAATTGCATGAATTGATCCGTCGCCACAATGTCGGTGGAACGAGGTCGTCCCATCCCAACCTCCACGACATCTAGAATCCGTGCAGGTAGTTGAGACATCAGGACTACTCGGTCAGCCAGCAGGAGAGCTTCGTCAATTTCATGCGAAATGAACACCGTAGTTGTCTGTGTCTCCAACCAAATACGCTGGAGTTCCATATGCGTGTATAGTCGTGTCTGGTAGGCCAGAGCACTGAAGGGTTCGTCCATCAACAGAATGTCCGGTCTGTCAATAATCGCCCGTGCAATGGCGACCATCTGCTGCTGGCCACCGCTCATTTGATAAGGAT